>NZ_JAUZVB010000003.1:0-209024 GCF_031844365.1 Exiguobacterium sp. BG5(2022) | reverse complement strand
CATTAATCTATCACGTTTTGATTGTTTTCGTCAACAACTTTTTCACAAATTGTTTTTCTGAAATAATCTTTTGCCGTGACAACGTTTATAACTATAATCTCTATTTACCACTTCGTCAATACAAAAAACAATAAAAATTAAAAAAGATTTACTTCCCATCAACATGATGAAAAGTAAACCTTCTGCTTTGTATTAATCGAGACGGACATAGCCCGTCTTCTCAACTAACGTCTGCCCATCCTCGCTTTCGAGCCATTTTAGAAATTCTTCATATCGCTCTGCCTTCTCTTCCGTAGTCACCGCATAAAATTCAGAAGCCAGTGGATACGATCCATCCTGAATCGTTTCAACGGTCGGTTCGATTCCATCTATACGAAGTAACTTGATTTCATGGTCATGCACCATTTCTGTCGCATAGTATCTAAATGAAAATCCAATCGCATTTTTATGGTTCCGATACGATGAAGTTTGTTGAATGATTCCACCCATCCCTTCAGGAACATCTTCTACCGGCGCCTCCATGAGCTTTTGTTCGCCCATCATCTTTTGTAACGCCGTTTGACTGCCACTATCCTCCGGTCGTTGAAAAGCACGAATGGATTCCGAGTCCCCTCCGACCTCTTCCCAATTCCGAATGTCTCCTGAATAAATCCCCCGAACTTGTTCCATCGTCAAAGAATCGACCGGGTTATCTTCATGGACGAAGAACACAAATGCTTCCCTTCCAATCGCCGTCATATGTAAAGAAACGTTTTTTTGTTTCGCAACCTTCAATTGACGGTCAGATGGACCAGCGACGAAAATCAAGTCGGTCTGATCGTTCATCAGTCGGCTGTACGCTTCCGGTGTTGTCGTCGACACGACTTTACTCGTTTGATCATTATATGGATCATACGTTTCCGAGTCCGGATAGACTGCTTCCACGAATGAAGCGTACATCGGATAGAGCGCTGTCGCTCCATCTAATCGCGGCAAACCTTCCTCAAACTTCACCGAAGCCTCATGATCGAGTCTCGCCAATTGTTCTGAATCCGTGAACGGCTGATAATCCATCAACTCCACACCGCGTTCCTCAATCTTCAAACTATCTTGATACATATAATATCCTTTCACAGAAGCGAAGAGGATAGCACCGACTAACGCACCCCAGCCGAGAACTTTTCGAATCTTTTGTTTTGAAAAGGACGAAAAATCATAGAGTCCCATACATATGATTAGTAGAACGGCCATATACCATATCGTCCAAATAATCGGTCGCCCAAGTGTGATGGGGTCTCCCATCGTAAAAAGGGCGACAAAGACAGAAATCACAATCGTGACAAATAAAATAAAGACGGTTCCCACGCTAAATTTCAATAGTTTCATATAACTGATTTTCTCCTCATTGTTCCTACGAAAGGGAAGTTAAGCAATCTCATAAAGCACTGCCTCTACCCCGACCCCTTTCGTCGGTCTCGTGACCGTTCGAACATACCCTTTTTTCACTAAAAAACCAATGATGCTTCCAAGGTCAACACGGAGCTCATTCAAATTCGGATGTTCCATCAATTCTGAGAACGTCCACGCTCCGCCTTTCTCCTGCATCGTCTGAAGTAATAACAACGTCCCCGGCAACACTTTCGATTGAATCAAATGTTCCATGCCAATGACGACAAGGTGGATGCGCTGTTCAAGCGATTCTTGTCCTCCGACCAATTCATCGTGCAGCTTATAAATTTCGAGGTCAATGGCTCGTACCTGTTCCCACAATACGATTTCCGGATGAATCCCCGCCTCAAGAATCGAGAGGCGTGCCAGGTGAGTGAGCGCATGATGAATCTGAGTGAAGGCGTCTTGGAACTCCCCTTCTAAAAATAGATAACGTCCGTCTTCAAACCGACGCAACAACTTTGCGAAAGAGATTGAGAGTTGTAAACGTTGTTCCCGATTCGTTAAATTACGGTTGCGCTGTCGTAACTCTAAAATGTACTCATTTCGTTCGAACAAGACGATTCCGTCTTCAATCCAATGAATGGCTCGCCGATTTTCATTCAAGACAATCCACCGATCCATCATCGAGTCACTGACTACGTGCAGGACAATTTTTTCTTGACCGACCTGATAGTGTTTCACCGTCCAAAACGGTTCTGGTTTTGCTTCAATCACAATGAGCAGGCGATCCGATTGATCCGTCAACGGATCACGTGCCCGCTTTTTCTTCACTTCAATAATCCCGAGTGTCGTTTTTAATGCAGCATATTCTGAGTAAATGGTGCGAGTCGCATATTCCATCGTCATCTGGACCCCTTCTCTCCCAATCGCAAGTTGACTATATATGACGATTGTCATTTTCGATACGAACCAATTTCGCCCTCTTTTCAAAAAACTCCTGCCGAAAAAGTGCAGGAACTTCTCACTCGTTTGAAGATGAGCTATGATAGAGACAGACTATTGGAGGGATTCACTCATGAAAAAACGGGGGAACAAAATCAACCGCGCACGTAATATAGCATTACTTCTTATCTTCGGTGGGATCGGGGTCATGTATCTCGGCCTTCTCGCCAAATCCATCACCTGGCTCATGATTATTTTCATGCTTCTCGGATTTGTCATGGTACTTGCGAGCTCTGCCCTTTACTTCATCGTCGGGATGGCCTCGACAAAAGCCATCATCGTGACTTGTCCGAACTGTGAAAAAGAGACGAAGATGCTCGGACGCGTCGACTTATGTATGCATTGCGACGAACCGCTCACAATCGACCGCTCACTTGAAGGTAAAGAGTTCGATGAGAAATACAACAAACGTCAGTCACAACAAACGGACTAACACAAAAACCACATCCGACTGCTCGGATGTGGTTTTTTAATGTGTTTGCGATTGTTCAGACTGACAAGACGGGCACGTTCCGTACACTTCAAGACGGTGACGATCAACTTTGAATCCAGTCAATTGAGATGCAACCGATTCGATTTCATCTAATACAGGATAGTTAAAGTCGACGACTTTTCCACACGTGTCACAGATGATGTGATAGTGCTTCGACGTCACAAAGTCAAAACGACTCGAGGCGTCCCCATAGTTCATTTCTTGAACAAGACCTACCTCTTTAAAGACGCGCAAGTTGTTGTATACAGTGGCCACACTCATGTTCGGAAACCGTGCGGCTAGTGCCTTATAAATGTCATCCGCAGTCGGGTGACTGTGCTCCGTGACGAGGTACTCCAAAATGGCCTGGCGCTGAGGCGTCATTCTGACTCCATGTTCCCGGAGCGACTGAACAGCATGGTCAAGCATTTCGCTTCCCACGTCAATCCCTCATTTCTTCTATAAAATTCATGCGAAATAGTTTTGAACATTAACTTATTTCTTACATAGTAATCTTTATAAATAGTGTACTGATTTCTCAACTACTCGTCAAACACTGAGCTTAAGCGGTTGACGGCTATGTTACAATAAGTGCGAATTTGAATAAGGAGGCAATACATATGACTACTTCATCAACTCGTCAGTCATCTGATGCATTGTACCAAGATGCACTCACTCATATCGTCGGAGGTGTCAACAGTCCGTCCCGCTCATTCAAAGCGGTCGGTGGCGGTGCTCCTGTATATATGGAACGCGGCGAAGGCGCCTATTTCTATGATGTAGACGGGAATCGCTACATCGATTATTTGGCAGCGTACGGTCCAATCATTACCGGTCACGCCCATCCCCATATTCATGAAGCGCTCGTCAATGCTTCTTTAAAAGGCTTACTTTACGGGACACCTCATCGTCTCGAAGTCGAGTTTGCGAAGAAACTAAAACAAGCCATCCCTTCGATGGATAAAGTACGATTCACGAACTCGGGGACGGAAGCCGTCATGACGACAGTACGAGTCGCCCGTGCTTACACCGGTCGTGAACTCGTTGTGAAATTCAGCGGTTGTTATCACGGTCATTCGGATCTCATGCTGATTGCGGCAGGTAGTGGTCCAGCGACACTCGGTTCTCCGGACTCTGCAGGTGTGACAAAAGCCACTGCCAAAGAAGTCATCACCGTCCCGTTCAACGACGTCGAAGCGTATCGCGAGATGATGAAAGAATGGGGAGACCAGGTCGCATGTGTCCTCGTCGAACCGATTGTCGGGAACTTCGGAATCGTCGAACCGAAGCCAGGTTTCCTACAAGCTGTCAATGACATCACACATGAACACGGCGCACTCGTCATCTATGATGAGGTCATCACGGCGTTCCGTTTCACATACGGAAGTGCCCAACAAGTGTATGGCATCGAACCGGATATGACAGCGCTCGGTAAGATTATCGGTGGCGGTCTACCAATCGGTGCTTACGGGGGCAAGGCTGAAATCATGGAAACGGTCGCTCCACTCGGACCTGCATATCAAGCCGGCACGATGGCCGGTAACCCTGCCTCGATGGCGACAGGAATCGCTTGCCTTGAAGTGCTCGAGCAACCTGGTGTCTATGAGAAATTAGACGCACTCGGTGCAAAACTGGAAGCTGGCATCCGCGAGGCAGCAGAAAAGCATGACATTACCATCACGCTCAACCGCTTGAAGGGGGCACTCACCGTTTACTTCACGGATGAAATCGTCACCGACTATGAAGGTGCGGAAAAGTCAGATGGTGAGAAGTTCGGACGTTTCTTCAAGTTGATGCTGGAGAATGGCGTGAACTTGGCTCCATCGAAATATGAGGCCTGGTTCTTGACGACAGAGCATACGGAACAAGATATCGAAGAGACGATCGAAGCGGTCCACTGCTCGTTTGCTCAATTGTAAGAGAGGGAGATGCGCGAGCATCTCTTTTTTTTGTAAAAGGGGACATCTTTAAAAAAAGTGTCTCTTTTTATCATGTACCGTCCCCCATTACAGTAGAACCAAGGAGGTGCTCACCATATGAAATTTAAAGATTTTCCATTAAATGTCCGTTTGCGACTCGTTTGCGGATTTTGTATTCGAATCGTCGGATCAGCCATTTTCCCATTCATGGCACTCTATTTCTCAGAAGAGTTGGGGAAAGTCCCCGCTGGAATCATCATGACCTCATTCGTTATCGTCGGTTACTTGACCGGTCTATTCGGTGGGTACTTTTCCGATCGGTTCAATCGGAAGGTTGTCTTACAAATTGGCCAGGTGATTCAAATCATCTGTTTTCTTGGGATGACCATCGCCATTCACCCATCGAATAACTGGGCACTCGTCGTCGCCATCCTCTACTTCGGACATGCCGTTTCGAACGGATTGAACTATCCGGCACTTGAGGCAATCGTCATCGACTCCATGGAAGAATCGAATCGAAAAGCCATCTACGTGTATGACTACTGGCTCGTCAACTTGGCTATCGCCGGAGGCGTCATGCTCGGCGGTGCCTTCTATCGCGACCATCGTTTTGCCCTCTTCATTGGTATGACGGTCATTCTCACTGTGACCACCATCGTCCTTCAACGCTATTTGGTCGACACATACACCGGCAATCGTTCAACACCGTCAAACCCGATTCATGGCGTCATCGAAAACTACAAAATCGCGTTACGTGACCGCCGTTGGATCACATTCGTATTTGGAAGTATGCTCGTCTTTTCGACCGAGTTTCATATGGCGAACTACATCGGTGTCCATTTAGCAGAGTCATTCGAAAGTCGTCAAATTCTCGGGATACCTTTTGACGGGGTACGCATGATGGCGTTTATGCAACTAGAGAACACCTTGCTCGTCGTCGCCATCACGTTTGCGGTCACCGCTTTCGTCAAACGTTTCAAAGAGAAGACCGTGTTTTTCATTGGCTTATCGTTATATATCACAGCATACGCCGCCATTACCTCGATGAACTCCTTTATCGTCCTGGCCACACTCGCAATCATCTTCACAATCGGCGAACTCCTCTACTCTCCGATTCGGCAAGTGAAACAGGTTGACCTCCTCGATCCTGAACGCCGGGCTTCCTACCTTGCGTTCGGCGGGCTCACATTCCATGGAGCCAAGTTGGTTGCTGCGGCAGGAATTGTCGTCGGCGCGTTCATCGGTCCGGTCTTGATGAGCGGTTACATGTTTGTCTTCGGTGCCCTCGGTGCTTACTTGTATTATGTATCGCTCTACAAGATGCAACCTGCTCGCCAACTCGCTGCTTGACGTTTAACATGAAGACAAAACGGTAAAACAGTACGATGAAGGAGGCGAAGTACTTGCCTGCGATTGTTTTATTTGATGGCGATTGCAACTTCTGTGATGCCAGTGTTCAGTTCATCATTCGTCATGATCGACACGCCTCGATTCACTTTGCTTCGCTCCAAAGCGAGGTCGGTCAGTCGCTCCGAACACGACACCGGATCCCGGAATCAGTCGACAGCATCGTCTATATTGAGGAAGGGGTTCCTTACTTAAAATCAGACGCTGCGATTCGAATTGCCGAACACCTTGATGGCCGTTGGCGCCTGCTTCGACTCATTCGTTTCATACCTAGACCGATTCGTGATCATGGATATACGTTGTTCGCCAAATATCGGACACGTCTATTTGGAAAGAAGGAAGTGTGCACACTCCCTTCACCAGATGTTCGTAAACGATTTTTAGACCGCTAAAAAAGTCGAGCCCATAGGGACTCGACTTTTTTCATTATTCAACTACGGCTAAATCTTGAATCATATACAGGTCGTAATACGCCCCGCGACGACGCATCAGCTCTTCATGCGTACCCGTCTCCATGATTTGACCGTTATCCACGACGACGATTTGATCGGCGTCCGTAATGGTCGACAAACGGTGGGCAACGATTAACGTCGTCCGCCCTTTCGTCAGACGGGCCAACGAGTCTTGAATCATCGCTTCACTTTCTAAATCAAGCGCACTCGTCGCCTCGTCTAAAATCAAGATTGGTGGATTCTTCAAAAAGACACGTGCAATCGCAAGCCGTTGCTTCTGTCCACCAGACAGTTTGACACCTTTCTCCCCGACCGGTGTCGCATACCCGTCCTGTAATTTCGAGATAAACTCATGGGCGTTCGCCGCCTTGGCCGCTGCGATGACTTCTTCATCCGTCGCATCCGGTTTCCCCATCCGAATATTCATGGCGACCGATTCGCTGAAGAGGACCGAATCCTGCATGACCATTCCGATTTGATCACGAAGTGCACGTAATTTGAAATCACGCACATCGACGCCGTCGATTTTGATGCTTCCATCCGTCACGTCATAGAAACGCGGAATCAAACTGACGAGTGTCGACTTCCCTCCACCGGACATTCCGACAAACGCCACGCGTTCACCAGAGCGGATTTGAAGGTTCACATCGTTCAACGCTCGTGCCCCGTCCTGTTCATACGAAAAGCTCACATGCTCAAGGTCGATTTTACCTGCTGTCGACAACGGGACGAACCCGTTCGGTTTCTCTTCGATATCATATGTTTCATCCAAAAACTCAAAGACACGGTCCATCGAAGCGACCGACTGCGTGAGTGTCGTCGCCGAGTTGACGAGACGACCGAGCGGCGCATAGAGTCGGTCGATATACGCGATGAACGCGACGAGCGTCCCGAGCGATACCGCTTCTTGAATGACGAGCCACGATGCCGTCGTGAAGATGAGGATCGGCGCGATGTCGGTGATGGTCGATACGACGACATACGTCTTGGCGTTCCAACTCGTATGTTTGAGTGCCGCGTTCAAGAAGCCACCGTTCTGTTGTTCGAACGCCTTGTTCTCATATGGCTCTAGCGCAAAACTCCGAATGACCGCCATCCCGTTGACGCGCTCTGTCAAATGACCTTGTAGGTCAGCGAGTGCCGCCGACCGTTCACGCGTCAAACGACGCAACCGTCCATAGAAATAGCGGACTGCGATCGCATAAAACGGAAGTGGTAAAATCGCAATCAGCGTGAGTTGCGGGTCAATCGTATACATGATCCCGATGGCGATAAGAATGGTGACCATGTCGAGCCAAATATTCATCAGACCGGTGATGACGAAGTCTTTCGTCTGTTCGACGTCGTTGATGATCCGTGAAATGATTTGTCCCGTCTTATTGTTTGAATAATAGCGGAGTGACAACTTCTGGACGTGGTCGAATAACCGGTTCCGCACATCGAACAAGACACGCGTTGCGGCCCACTGCGCCAAATATTGACGCAAGTATTCGATCGGTGGCTTGAGGACCAAGAAGACGAAGAAAACGATGCTGAACAACCAGACGAGCGTCGTGTAGTCCTGCCTCGGCGCGTCGTCCGTCAAATAGTTATCGATGACATATTTATAAAGTAACGGTAATCCGAGCGGGATGGAAAACTTCAAAATCCCGACGAAAATGGTAAGGGCAATTTGTTTCTTATACGGACGAACAAACTGCAAATAACGTTTAATACTACCCATAATGCCTCCTGACTTAAGAAAAAAAGCGGAGATGAGGAATCATCTCCGGTAACGTGCTTCGTATTCGCGATACCATTCATCGACGAATGTTGGGTTGAACGGCCCTTTCCGTCCTCGAATCCAGTTGATCAGTTCTTGCACGTTCTGCTTCAAGATTCGATCAATCGCTTTCGGATAATTCATCTCGCGACGATGCCGCTCATATTCATCTTCATCTAAAATCGTGTACGACATATCCGGGAACACCTTGATGTCCAAATCGTAATCGATATATTTGATGGCACGTTCATCCCCATCAAATGTAGTCGGCGAACCTAGATTACAGTAGTAGTAAATCCCGTCTTCGCGAATCATACAGATGACATTGAACCAATACTCAGATGAAAAGTAGCAAATTGCCGGCTCTCGCGTTCTCCATTGCCGACCGTCTGACTCGCTGACCATGATGCGATCATTGAATCCGATCATATCCGTTTTTGACGACTGAAGGACGAGCGTTTCTTCCCAAACGCGATGCAAAGTTCCGTTGTGCTTGTAGCTCTGTATCTCGATTTTGCTACCTGCTTTGGGAAATAAGCTCATAAGCTCCTCCTTTCCGCTATGATGCTATACAATTCTCATATTTAATTATAGCGACTTTCAGAACCAATGAAAAAGGAAATCTCTTATTTTCATGAATTTAGTGTTTTTTGGAAGGCCCGCGCCCGTTCTTGGAACATCGGACGAAGCACGAAATACTCGACGAGTATGTTCGGAACATAGCTATCGAACGTTACTTCGTCGATCATGACCGCCTTGCCATCACGCGACTCAACCCGATGCACGTGTGTGAACCGCTTGAACGGAAACGGTAACGTCTTTCCTTGATCGCAGAATGCTTGGTTTCCCACCACGGTGATGGCACTGGTCCATGGCAGTTCCACCGGACCGACCCCAACGAACAACTTCACTTCATTCCCTTCGACCGAGGCGCCGTCCCCCTCTAAGCGTACTTTAGGAAACTTTGTCAGCTTCGTCAAAAGCGAGGCATCCTGTAACAAATCCCAAAGCACATCTACCGTCGTATCATATGTCGACTCTACATCAAATCGTCTCACGTTCGTCACCTACCAATCGTTCTAATTTTTGTTGAGCAACAGAAACCGTCTTCACCTCGCGTTCCGAAGCGTCTAGCCAGACGACGTCATCCGTCGGAAGCGTATCGACACGATATAAATCGATATACCAAACGATATGAGAGAAGACATGCTTCACTTGCCCGAGATACGTTCCGTTAAGTTGTTCCCCCGTTCCTCGATCCATAAGCGGATATTGCCACATCTCAGCGAGCAACCCTTTGTCCGGTCGTTGTTCATATGCGATTTTTCCGTCTTTCTCGATGCATAGCGCGTCATACATTTCGACACGTGCTGCTCCCTTCTTCGTTTTGACCGGTAGCTCATCTTGTACATGATGCGCATATGCATAACAAGTGTCTTGCACGGGACAGAGTGAGCACATCGGATTTTTCGGTGTACAGACCGTCGCACCCAACTCCATCACGCCCTCGTTAAAATCGGATGCGTGAGTCGGATCCATCAATCGACGAACGACTTGTTCAAAGATTTTGCGCGTCTTCGGCAAGGCGATGTCGTCATAGATCCCGAATTGACGGGACATGACGCGCATGACGTTTCCATCCACAGCCGGTTCCGGTTGATTGTAGGCAATCGATAGTACGGCTCCCGTCGTATATGGTCCGACCCCTTTCAGTTTCTCGAAACGTTCCTTCTCCTCCGGGACAATCCCCTCGTAAACAGAAGCGACTTCTTTGACCGCTTCGTGTAAGTTCCGGACGCGAGAATAGTACCCTAGCCCTTCCCAATACTTTACGACCTCATCCGTGTCAGCAGCTGCGAGATCTTCGAGCGTCGGAAAGCGATCCATGAACCGGTTGTAATATGGGATGACCGTATCGACTCGTGTCTGTTGCAACATCACTTCACTTACCCACACACGGTAAGGATTTTTCGCATGACGCCAAGGTAAATCACGCTTTTCGCGATTAAACCACGTGACGAGTTCCTCGTTGAAATGGTGAATATTATAATTTGTGAACAATTTATCAAGATTAAGCATTGTGTTTCCCCTCGTTTTAAAAATATTGTATGATAAATAAGAATAGATGACGTAATTCTTTAATTATTGATGGAGGTGCTGACGCACATTGGATACTGCGACACACATTGGTATGGGACTTGGTTTAAGTGCCATCGCGACGCTCAGCCCAGAAGTGTCAGGTGATGCACAACTGTTTTTAGCGATGACAGCCACGGCTCTCGTCGGCTCGCACGCACCAGACTTCGACACCGTCTTTAAGTTAAAAGGAAATAGTACGTATTTACGCCAGCATCGTGGTCGTTCACATGGAATCACCGCGCTTCTCGCTTGGCCAATCATCGTCAGCGCTGTCATCGGGACGGTCCTCGGTGTCAATCCTGCCTCCCTATGGGTCATGGCACAAATCGCCGTGTTGCTTCATGTCACGGTCGACTTATTTAATGCCTACGGGACGCAAGCGCTACAACCTTTTTCGAAAAAATGGATCGGCTGGGGCGTAATCGGGACGTTTGATCCGTACTTGTTCTCCGCTTATTACGGTGCATATGCATTATGGATGATAACGGGTGCGACTGTCCCTATTTTTGCACTGCTCATTGCGCTTGTCATCAGTTACTATGCCATTCAGTTTAAATTACGTAACCGTGCGCTCGCTACCGTGGCGAGACACTTTGCAGGGGCACATGAATTGTTCATCTCACCAGGAATCGGTTGGGATGACTGGCATGTCGCCGTCCGTTTCCGCGATGGTCTCGGAGCCGTAAAAGTGAAAAAAGGCAAAGTCATCGAATGCGGTCGCTTCCGCGACAAACCGATGCCAGGAGAAGAAGATCTCCATTTTGTAGAGGCTCGGAAAAATGCAGACTTACAGGCGTTCCTCGAGTTTTCTAAAATTCACACGTACACCGTGACACGCCATAACGGGATGATCGAATACCGCTTTACAAACTTGCGTTATTTCTCTAAAAACATGTATCCGTTCGTTGCCGTCGTCATCGTCGACGAGCAGACGAATGACGTGTTGTCATCCTTTACGGGTTGGGTGTTTAGCGAAGACAGTCTTCAGAAAAAACTGGTATACGAACAATAAAAAGTCGCTCACCTGAGCGACTTTTCTTATACCTCCGATTCAGTGAATTGGAGCTCGAACTCGAATTTGACTTTCTTATCGACGAGAACACCGCCCGCCTCAAGCGCTTGGTTCCACGTTAATCCATAGTCCTCACGGTTGAGCGACCCTTCTCCGGAGAAGGCGTGTTTCGTGTTGCCCCATGGGTCTTTGGCGCTTCCTTCATACTCCACTTCGAACGTCTCTTCCCGAGTCGTTCCTCGAATCGTTAAATCCCCTGTCACTTCGAATTCTCCGCCCCCTTTTGAACGGAAAGAAGTTGAATGAAAGACGAGATGCGGATGTTCCTCGGCATTGAAGAAATCGCCTGAACGAAGGTGGTTATCCCGATCTGTGTTATTGGTGTCAATCGATGCTGCCTGAATCGTCACTTTCACACTCGCATTCGCTAGATCGCTCGGCTCACCGTTCGCCTTAATATCAAATTCTTTAAACTCGCCCTTCACCTTGGAAATCATCATGTGCTTGACCGTGAACGTGATCGAACTATGCGCCGGGTCAATTTGATATGTCTTAGCCATCGTGACTCACTCCTTATGGATAAATTAATGTGTACAATCTAGTCATTTCCACAAATCTTGAGTTCAAAACGTTTTTACAAAAGATTGACAAATTATTGTCGAAAAATTTTGACTTTTATCACATCATACCGTTACGATGAAAAAAGGGAGTCGTTCGCTTACTGAAAAATGTAAGCGCATACATAACTCCTCTATCTCGTATGAAAAGGGAGGAACGATCATGATTTATGAAGTACCGAACTCAGCAGGAACGAAAGTACAGTTTAAAGACCGTTATGAGAACTACATTAACGGAAAGTGGACCGCACCGGCTGGTGGAGAATACTTTGAAAACACATCTCCTGTAAATGGGAAAGTATTATGTGAAGTCGCCCGCTCAACGAAAGAGGATATTGAACTTGCTTTGGATGCCGCTCATGCAGCCAAAGAGGATTGGGGCAAAACGTCTGTCACGGAACGTTCTGTCATCTTGAATAAAATTGCAGACCGCATGGAAGAGAACCTTGAAATGCTCGCCTATGCGGAAACATGGGAAAATGGGAAGGCAGTTCGGGAAACGCTCAACGCTGACCTTCCGCTCGCCATCGACCACTTCCGTTACTTCGCAGGGGTCATCCGCTCACAAGAAGGTGGCATCAGTGAACTCGACCACGATACAGTCGCTTATCATTTCCATGAGCCGCTCGGTGTCGTCGCTCAAATCATTCCGTGGAACTTCCCGATTTTGATGGCGGTCTGGAAACTCGCGCCGGCACTCGCTGCCGGAAACTGTGTCGTCTTAAAGCCGGCAGAACAAACCCCTTCTTCAATCATGGTTCTCATGGAACTCATCGAAGATTTATTACCACCTGGCGTCATCAATATCGTGAACGGTTTCGGTCTCGAAGCAGGAAAACCACTCGCATCGAGTGACCGTGTCGATAAAGTCGCCTTCACCGGTGAGACGACGACGGGCCGCCTCATTATGCAGTACGCTTCTCAAAACATCATCCCTGTCACGCTTGAGCTCGGTGGGAAGTCACCAAACATCTTCTTTGCCGACATCATGGAAGCGGATGACGATTTCTTCGACAAAGCGATTGAGGGTCTTGTCATGTTTGCCTTGAATCAAGGGGAAGTCTGTACGTGCCCATCTCGCGCCTTGATTCAAGAGTCGATTTACGACAAGTTCATGGAACGCGTGCTAGAACGCGTCAAAGCAATCAAGCTCGGCAACCCACTCGATGCCGATGTCATGATGGGTGCACAAGCGTCGAACGAACAGATGGAAAAAATCCTGTCTTATCTCCAAATCGGGAAAGAAGAGGGCGCAGAGTGTCTAATCGGTGGAGAGCGCAACATGATGGACGGAGAGCTCGCGGACGGGTATTACATTCAACCGACCATCTTCAAAGGTCATAACAAGATGCGAATCTTCCAAGAAGAGATTTTTGGACCGGTCTTATCCGTGACGACATTCAAAGATGATGCGGAAGCACTCGCCATCGCGAACGATACCCTTTACGGACTCGGGGCAGGCGTGTGGACACGAGACATGAACCGTGCATACCGCTTCGGTCGTGAAATTCAAGCAGGACGTGTCTGGATCAACTGTTACCACTCCTATCCGGCACATGCTGCATTCGGTGGTTACAAAATGTCCGGAATCGGTCGTGAGAACCATAAGATGATGCTCGGTCACTATCAACGTACGAAAAACATGCTCGTCAGCTACAGCGAACAAAAGCTCGGGTTCTTCTAAGATGGTGAGACGAGTCGAGGCCACCCCCGCCGCGCTCGAACTCATCGAACGTCTCAAATCAAAACACGGTCCTCTCCTCTTTCATCAGTCAGGAGGATGTTGTGACGGGAGCTCTCCCATGTGTTTCCCACGTGACGAGTTCATGGTGGGCGACCACGATGTTCTTCTCGGTGAAATCGGCGAGACGCCATTTTATATCCATGAGAAACAATATGATTATTGGAAACATACACAACTGATCATCGATGTCGTCGATGGTCGAGGTGGTATGTTCTCGCTTGAAGGTGTCGAAGGGAAACGTTTTTTAGGACGTTCTCGAGTCTTTACAGAAGAAGAGCGTGAGGCGCTGAAGCATGAAACATAAGCAAAAGGACCCATTTCGATGGGTCCTTTATGATGTAAAAAAACGATTATCCTTAATTGTAAAAAATATACATATGAATCATCTTGCTTCTTGTATAGTGGATACAAAGGGAGGGATTCGATGGCTTCACTACTAACAGAATTGTTCGAAGGTATTTTAATTACCTTAATCAGTCTATTCGCACCCATTTTTCTCGTCCTCACACTTATCATCCTCTACAAGGTCAAACGTTATCAAAACAGTCAATATTCTCAACAAACTCGACATTCTTACTTCAAAGTGGTCCAAGACACCGGTCTATTCGGAGAATATTTATGTGTGGCGGAGATTGAGTCAAAGTTCTTTCAACCGTTGATTCTGACAAACCTGTATCTCCCCCATCCTTCTAAAAAAGATCGAACCACTGAGATCGATGTCATTTTAATCAACCAATCCGGGGTACATGTCATCGAGTCCAAAAACTATAGCGGTTGGATATTCGGTCGGGCACGTGACCAATACTGGACGCAGACACTCCCCCGCCGTAAAAAACACCGCTTCTTCAATCCAATCAAGCAAAATGAATTGCATCTCAAAGCCATCGAGCAAGTGCTTGGAGTGGACCGAATCCATCTCCACTCATGGATCGTGTTCAGCAATCGTTCGACGCTCAAAAAAATTGAATCTACCGAGGTCCCTGTGCTCAATCGCCAAAAATGGATCAAAGAGCTGATCACCTATCAGGACTTTGTATTCGATCTTGATGAGCAAGTCCGACTATACGAAATCTTACGCTCCTTCACACAAGTCGACACGACTGTCGCTTTGAAACATATCGAAGACATCAAGTCGACGATCAAGCAGTAAACAAACATCCCCGTACTCATGATGAGCGCGGGGATGTTTCGTCATTTACTCTGCATTTTAAAGCGTAAATACAATTCGTTATAGTAAGCGTTCATGCGCTTCCCTAGGTTTTCATACACTTCAAGGTCCTGCGTCACTTCACGAGACGGGTAGAACCGTTCATCCGATGTGACTTCTTCATCCAAGAATTCGAGAGCCGCTTCGTTCGGTGTCGAGTATCCGACATAATCCGTGTTACGTGCCGCAATCTCAGCATCTAACATAAAGTCGATGAACTGATGTGCCCCGTCCACGTTTTGTGCCGTACTTGGGATGACGAGGTTATCAAACCAGAGATTCGTGCCTTCTTCCGGAATGACATACGTCAGTTCTTCGTTCTCATACATGATTTCCGACGCATCTCCGGACCAGACGACGGCTGCCGCTGCTTCACGGTTCGCCATCAGCATTTTGATTTCGTCTCCGACGATGGCTTTGATGTTCGGCCAAAGCGTTTCCAACTTTTGCTCCGCCTCAATCAACTCATCTTTATTCGTCGTATTGAGGGAGTAACCAAGCGAGTTCAGGCCGAAGCCCATCACTTCACGTGTCCCGTCCGCAAGGAGAATGTCGTTCTCGAGCGGCATTTCCCACAGGTCGTTCCATGAAGTGATCTCACCATCGACTAGTTCAGGATTGTAGACGATCCCGACCGTGCCCCAGAAATAAGGAACCGAGTACTTGTTACCCGGGTCGAATGATTTATCGAGGAAGCGCGGATCGATATTATCAAAGTTTTCGAGTTTATCGTAATCGATTGGGAGAAGAAGATTCTCCTCTCTCATCTTACTGATCGCATAATCGGATGGAACGGCGACATCAAAGGCCGTCCCGCCTTGCTCAATTTTCGTGAGCATCGCTTCGTTCGAGTCGAACGTTTGATAAACGACCTTCAACCCGCTCTGCTCTTCGAACTCACCAATCAATTCTTCATCGATATAGTCTCCCCAGTTGTAGACGACCAGTGTGTTGTCGCCGCCGAATCCTTGCGCAGCATTCAGTTGCTGAATCCAAAGAAGGAGACCGAAACTGACGATTAATGGGATCGCCAACATGATGACTAGTTTTTTCATCGTCTAACCTCCTTTGATCCTCGTTGCGCCAACACATAATATCCGATGACAAGGATGAGCGTGAAGACGAATAGAATCGCAGACAACGCATTGATTTCAAGCGAGATGCCTTGACGTGCCCGCGAATAAACTTCTACGGCGAGCGTCGTGAAGCCGTTCCCTGTCACGAAGAATGTAACAGCAAAATCATCTAACGAATAGGTGAGTGCCGTGAAGAAACCGGCAAATACCCCTGGCGTGATATATGGCAGAATGACTTTCGTCAATACATCCCACGTACTGGCACCAAGGTCACGTGACGCATCAATCAACGTCGGACTCATCTCTTGGAGTTTTGGCAACACCAAGATGACGACAATCGGAACCGAGAAAGCGATGTGCGACAAGAGGACCGAATAAAAGCCTAACTGAATCCCAAGCATCGTAAAGAGAATCAAGAAGGACGCCCCGATGATGACGTCCGGGCTCACGATCAAGACATTGTTCAATGATAAGAGGGATGTCTTCGTATACTTTTGTTTCGCCGTATAGATGGCGAGTGCCCCGATGACACCGAGCACGGTCGAAATCGTCGCCGAGAGCAGCGCGATGACGATCGTATTCAAGACGATGACAAGAAGTCTCGTGTCCGTGAAGAGCGACTTGTACCATTCGAGGGTGAACCCTTCGAAGTTACTCATCGTTCCGCCACTGTTGAACGAGTAGAAGACCAAATATAGAATTGGCGCATACAAGATGAAGAACACGGCCGCCAAGTATAGATTTGATAATTTGAATCGTTTACGTTTCATCGACGAACCGCTCCTTTCGCACCCCAGTCACGTGTGACGACCATGACAAGAACCATCGCCAAGATGAGGAAGACGGCAATCGTCGAGCCCATCCCCCAGTTTTGTGTGACAAGGAATTGTTGTTCAATCGCTGTACCGAGTGTGATGACCCGGTTCCCGGCGATGAGTCGGGTGATCATGAAGAGCGATAATGCCGGAATAAAGACGATTTGAATCCCTGACTTGACGCCGTCAAGCGTCAACGGGAAGATGACACGTCGGAATGTCGTCCAGTTCGATGCACCTAAATCACGGGATGCGTAGACGAGTGATGGCGGTAACTTCTCAATGGCGTTGTAAATCGGCAAAATCATGAACGGGATGAAGATGTATACCGAAACAAAGACGAAACTGAAATCGGTGAATAGAATCTGTTTCGTCCCAATACCGATGGCTTCTAAAAATTGATTCGTAATCCCATACGTCCCAAAAATTCCAAGGAACGCATACGCCTTTAACAACAAGTTAATCCATGACGGCAGCAAGATGAGTAAGAGCCAAAGCTGTTTATGCTTCGTCTTCGTCAACAAGTATGCCGTCGGATACCCGACGAGTAACGAGAAGAACGTAATGAGAAACGCATACCAGAACGACGAGAGCGTCATCGACAAATACGTCGACGTGAAGAACGTCTGATAGTTTTCTAAACTCAAATTCCCATCGATATCAAAAAAGGAATAATAGACGACGAGGACGAGTGGTGCGATGACGAACAAGGCGATCCAAATCCAATAGGTCGTCAAATATACCGTCTTTGCGGTCTGATTAGTTTGATTCATGAGGGACCTCCTCGTAGGATTCGAGACGACGGTCAAATTCTTCTTCTGTTTCACCTAGTCGCATGACGTGAATCGCTTCTTCGTCAAACGTCAATCCGATTTTTGATCCGACGATTGATTTCTTCGTCGAGTGGACGAGCCATTCGTTTCCTTCTTGGTCATAACAGCAAATCTCGTAGTGGACACCTCGGAACAATTGAGAATCGACGTCGACAACGAGTTTCGCTGCATCGACCGATGTCATCTCTAAGTCTTCCGGACGAATGATGACCTCAACTTTTTCATTGCGGTCAAATCCTTGGTCAACACAGTCAAACGTTTTACCAGCAAACGTGACGACATTGTCTTCCGGCATGACACCCGGCACGATATTGGATTCACCGATAAAGTCTGCAACGAAACGGTTGATCGGTTCATCATAAATATCAGTCGGTGTCCCACTCTGAACAATTTTCCCGTTGTTCATGACGAAAATCTCATCCGACATGGCGAGCGCCTCTTCTTGGTCGTGTGTGACGAAAATAAAGGTAATGCCAAGACGTTGCTGTAACTCACGAAGTTCATATTGCATCTCCGTACGAAGTTTCAAGTCTAAGGCAGAGAGCGGTTCATCAAGGAGAATGACCTCCGGCTCATTTACGATTGCGCGGGCGATGGCGACACGTTGGCGCTGTCCACCTGACATCTCATCGATTTCGCGCGAGCCGTATCCTTCTAAGTTAACAAACTTGAGAGCCTGCTCCACTTTCGCTTTCACATCTGCTTCTTTCAATTTTTTAATCCGGAGACCAAATGCCACATTCTCAAATACGTTTAAATGAGGAAACAGCGCATAATCTTGGAACACGGTATTCACTTGTCGTTTATTAGCCGGCACATCGTTGATTCGTTTCCCGCTGAAGTGAATACCTCCTTCGGTCGCATCGGTAAATCCGGCGATGAGACGCAAAATCGTCGTCTTCCCACATCCCGATGGACCGAGAAGCGTATAAAACTTCCCACGCTCAATCTCAAAACTAATATCTTCAAGGACGACTGTGTCGTCGTAACGCTTTGACACGTGGTCAAAGCGAATAATTGTCTCTGCATTCATGCTGTTTCCTCCTCTGTTGACTTATAAATATGAATGGGTCGCGACGATGAGACATTCGCTCTCCCCGTCGTTGTCGTTGACGAGTTGATGCGAATCCGAGGCGACATAATAAAGGGTTTCCCCTGTCTTGGCAAAATATGTGTGGTTCCCTAATTTCAAGGCGATTTTGCCGGACAAGACGTATACGAGCGTCTCCGAACGCGAAGGCTCATATTGTTTGAACTCTCCATGTTTGAAAAATGTGACAAGGATGGGCTCCATCTCTTTTTCATTCGATTCCGGGATGAGCCATTCTGTCCGATATTTGCGTTCTTCATCCGTATAGATGGTGCGATCGTCAACGGTGTACACCACTTTTTGATTCAACTCTTCATCAAAAAACTCTTTCGGGGAACTCCCGAGGACATTCAATAAATCGAATAACGTTTCTAGTGAGGGAGAGCTTAAATCCCGCTCGATTTGAGAAATATAGCCTTTACTCAAATCGGTACGTTCCGCCAGCTCCTCTTGGGTCAATCCTTTTTTGATCCGGAGCCGCTTAATGTTTTGACCTACTTCCAACGACTGAACGCCTCCTTCTTGTTTAGTGAAACATGAGTTCAACTAAAGAAAGTTTATTTATACTATACTTTAAAACAAACTATTAGCGACCTTCATTATAACGAATTGTTGAAGAATTGCAATAAAAAAGTCACGCCCCAAGGACGTGACTCAGTGTAAGTTCCGTTTAGACATCAAATGCTTGAACTTTTCGTTTTTCGTTTGGAACAAATGGAGCTGTGCCCCATATGCATCGATCTGTTGAATGACGTATTGGAAAGCCTTTGCCTCTCCCGGATACGGTTCGCCCGCCTTGGCAAGTGAGGTCTCAAAATCTTCCCATAACACTTCGACCCACGTCACCGCTTCTGAATCGTTCAAGACGTCATTTTTCTCTTTTAGAATGACCGCAAGCCGTTCATATTGTTCGTTCCGGTTCATCGCTTCACCTCCGACAATTCTGAGAGCGGGATGGCCCGTTCTGTCATCTCGCCTTCAAACGTCCCCCAGCCCATGACGCCGTTGACGAATTTCAAGCGAAACGGACGGTCATTGTAATTGACGACATATGTTTCACCTGGACGAAACGATGATGGGTCAATCAAATAGCTTTCGGCAATCGCAATCCGTCGAAGGACGACTTCAATTTCGCTGACCATGCCCATCTGTTCAGCCTTTCGTTTCCGTTCATGTAATGCTTGAATCTCTTGCTCTAACTCATATTTCGATAAGTCACTTAACCGCTTTTCCATATCGTTCACCTCGATGTAAGCGTATCAGATTTTACGAAAAAAGAAAAAGACGAGACTGAGTACGTGACTCAGTTCGCCTTGAAGTTGTAAAGTGGCTTGATGATTTGATCGATTTGAACGGCCGGTTCGATATAACGAACAATTTCTTTCATCGACTTATACACAAATGGTGATTCATCGATTGTCGATGGGCGAACTGATGTCGACCAGACACCTTCCATCGAACGTTTGAATTCTTTGAAATCGACGCGTTTCCGCGCGGCCGACCGAGACATGATCCGACCTGCGCCGTGTGGACCCGAGAAGTTCCAGTCTGGATTCCCTTTCCCCGTACAGATGAGCGAACCGTCTCGCATGTTCATCGGAATGATGACTCGCTCTCCTTCTTGAGCGGAGATGGCCCCTTTTCGCAGGATCATCGCATCATGATCGATATAGTTATGGACGGTGTCGAATTGATCGACGATGTTCCAATTCATCGCTTCGACGATTACATCAGTCATCGCACGACGGTTCGCCGCCGCGTATTGTTGAGCGATGCGCACGTCATGCATGTAATCGTCCATATCCGCTCCCTCCACATAAGCCAGGTCTCGAAATGGTTTCCGTGACGCACGCTCTGTTTCCAGATAAGCCGAGATTTCTTGTTGTCGACCTAAGGCTTTCAAACGCTCAATTTCTTCTTTTACATCATGTGTTTCCATCATGTGTTGAATCGCTCGCTCCTGATAGTGATCGGCAATCTGCACCCCAAGATGGCGCGAACCGGAATGAATGACAAGAAACGTACGTCCCGAGTCATCTCGGTTCACTTCAATAAAGTGGTTCCCCGAGCCGAGCGACCCGACCGAGCGCAAGGCTCGGTCGAGTTTATACGGCGCTCGCACCTCTTCTAATGGAAGTTCAGATGCGTATGGATGAACCTTCTCCCGAATGTTCATCCCGCTCGGTACGAGTTCACGAATGAGGTCATCGAGTCGTTGAAAATCGATCCGCTTGGCTTTGATCTCCGTACAAAGCATCCCACACCCTAAATCGACACCGACCAGGTTTGGCACGACTTTGTCTTGAATCGTCATCGTCGTTCCAACGACCGATCCTTTCCCCGCATGCATGTCCGGCATGATCCGAATCGATGCCCCTTGTGTGAACGGTTGGTCGAGCAATGTTTCAATTTGATTCCGCGTCATATCATCGATTCGTTCGTTAAACACTTTGGCGCGGTTATATTTCCCCTTGATTTCCATGTGACCTCCTTAACTGATGGCTTGTTGTTTACTCTGTAATTCATGCATTCGGGCGTAGACACCACCATACTCGATGAGTGACTGGTGATTGCCTCGCTCAATGATTCGCCCGTGGTCGAGAACGAGAATCTGGTCCGCTTCCCGAATCGTCGAGAGTCGGTGCGCGATGACAAATGTCGTCCGACCGTACGTGAGTGTCTTGAGCGCGTCCTGAATCAATGCCTCCGTCTCCGAGTCGACGCTCGCTGTCGCTTCATCGAGGACGAGGATGGCCGGGTCAAAGACGAGGGCGCGTGCGAAACTGACCAGCTGTCGTTCTCCACTCGAGAGTGAAGCTCCACGCTCGATCACCGGCTCATCGATGCCTTGCGGTAGCTGCTTCACGAAGCGGTCTGCCCCGACGGCTGTGAGTGCTTTCCATACCTGTTCGTCCGTAATCGTCTCATCTCCAAGCGTGACGTTCGTCCGAATCGTTCCAGTGAATAGGAACGGGTCTTGTAAGACGATCCCGAGATGGTCTCGTACCGCCTGCGTCGGTAGTTTAGTCACGTCCATGCCATCGATTCGAAGGACTCCGGCCGAGGGGTCATAGAAACGCATGAGCAAGTTCATGATTGAACTCTTCCCGCTTCCGGTATGCCCAACGAGTGCGACCGTCTCACCGGGAGCGGCGTGTAGTTCAATCTGTTGCAACACCGGTTTCCCTGCTTCATAACTGAAGGTCACGTCATCAAAGACGACATCCCCTTTAAAGCGTGGAAGACGTTCTGATGAGACCGGTTCCCCTTTCTCGTCGAGCAGTTGGAACATCCGGTCGGCCGAGACAAGCGCTTGTTGGAGTGGTGACAATTGGTTCATGATCTGTGTCACCGGCTCAAAGATCCGCGAAACATAGTCGATATACGCGTACAGAATCCCGAGTGTTAAGACACTTCCCGTACCAAGCGTTTGTGCCCCGACAAACCAGATGAGCAAGGCGAGCGCCATGTTTCGGAAGAAGTTGACGAGATTGTGGCTCATCAACGCATCCAATTTCAACAACTTTCGTCTCGTTTGGAAGTTGTCGCTGTTCTTCTCATTGAACTCGTCATAAACGAGATTTTCGCGGACGTATGATTGAATGATTGGCATCGTTTGAATGCTCTCGTTCAACTGCGCGTTCATATCCGCGACGAGTGCACGGACACGGAAGTTATTTTTTGTCGAGAAACGTTGGAACAACTTGATCCAGACGATGACGACCGGGATGATAATGAGCGAGACGAGCCCTAGACGCACGTCTAGGAAGAACATCGCAATGAGTACCCCAATCATCATGACGACACTTTGGAAGACACGAGCGAGCACTCCTAAATACAGGTCGCGAATCGTCTCTGTATCATTCGTGACACGACTGACAATCTTCCCGATTGGTGTCTGGTCAAAATAACGTACCGGAATCGTTTGAAGATGCTTCATCACGTCAAGACGCATCGTCTTTACGATTTTATGCGCTGATCGTTGTAGGAGCATCTGTTGTCCCCAGTTCAATCCGGCCGCAAATAGTAACAGGACGACGTACAATCCCGATAAGAGAAGGACAGCTCGTAAATCCGTCTGATAGAACTGGAATACGTCGGTCGACGAGAGCGCGGCAATATTGTCATATGTCGCCGTTTCGTCTCCTCTTGAAATCGTCAGCACGTCGCCTTCGACTTCACGAACGCCTCCGCTTATAACCGCATCAGGTACGAGATAGTAACCATCGGTCGTTTGTACGATCGAGACCGGCTGAATCACCTCTTGGCCATCTAGTCTCGTTTCTTTCTCATAAGAATCTCCATTAAAGGAAACACTACCGCCGGATTCGACTTGAACCCAGTCACGTTCGATGGCGACGATATGCTCATCGATAATGATTTTGGCGATATACGGCCCGGCAAGTTCTGCACCGACCGCTAAAAAGAGTAATGTCAGTCCGAGGAAGATGGAGCGCTTCACTTGCTTGGCATAACCAACGAGTGAGCGGATCGTCTTCTTCCGGCGGACCGGATCTAATTCATATTGATCGATCATGAGAGATTCCCCCTTTCCCGGATTACTCCGTCTCTCCTTGTCGAATAAATTGTTCATAGTACCAACCGTGTCGTTCCATCAGTTGGTCGTGGGTGCCGCGCTCGGTGACTCGTCCGTCTTGAAGGACGAGAATTTGGTCGGCATGTGCCACCGCAGAAAGACGGTGCGCCACGATAAAGGTCGTCTTCGCCTCACGGCTCGTGCGGACCGAATCGATTATGCGTGATTCCGTTTTCGCATCGACCGCTGAGAGCGAATCGTCAAGAAGCAGAATCTCAGGATTTTTCAGTAAAGCACGTGCAATTGATAATCGTTGTTTTTGTCCACCTGACAGCATGACCCCTTGCTCCCCAACGACGGTATCGAGACCGTTCTCCAAGTGTTCGATGTCTGTATCGAACGCCGCGAGGTGAATGGCTCTGTCGAGTGCTTCATCCGAGACATCATCGACTCCGAAACGAATGTTATCACGCACCGTTTTCGAGAATAGGAGGTGCTCTTGTGACACATACCCACTCCAGCCACGGACCGTTTCAAGTTTAATGTCCGAAATCGGCACCCCGTTCACGAGAAGGGAATCGTCGATCGGATACTCCCGGAGCAATTGACGTAACAACGTCGTCTTCCCAGCTCCAGTCGGTCCGACAATCCCAATCGTCTCACCACGCGAGACGTGCAGGACGATGTCTTCTAACGACTCCCGATTCGCGTTTGGATAACGGAATGAGAGCGATTTGAAGGTGATTTTCTCTGGTACATCGATGTGAACCGTTCCGGTTGACGAAACGTCCGGTACCTCATTCATCGTTGTCTCAATCCGTTCCAAGCTCGCCGTTCCTCGTTGGACGACGTTGATGAGTTCCCCGAAGGCATACATCGGCCAAATCAACATCCCTAAATAAATGTTGAAGGAAACGAGTTGACCGAGCGTGATGTCGTTCGTAAAGACGAGATACGTCCCGAACGAGAGTCCGATCAAATAGCTGAGTCCAACGAGTAATTTGATAACCGGCTCAAACAAGACGTCGATTTTAGCGACATGCATGTTTTTCGCCATCACGTCATCCGTGATGTCATCAAATTTTTTCGTATCCGCCTCTTCTTGGACGAAGGAGCGGACGACCCGAAGACCAGAGATGGATTCAACGACTTGGTCGTTCATCACGCCGAACGAATCTTGGGCTGCCGTGAAACGTGTATGAATCTGACTCCCAAGTTTATTCATCGACCAGGCGAGAATCGGCATTGGCAAAAGTGCTGCGAGCGTCAACTTCCAATCGATGAACACGCCCATAATCGTCAAGGCGATGAGCGTCATGTTGAACGAGTCGACTAATGTCATGACCCCAAATCCCGCTGTCCGCTCCACCGCTTTTAAGTCATTCGTCGCAAGTGCCATCAAGTCACCTGTGCGATGTTGTTGATAGAAGCGCGGTGTTTGTTTGAGGAGGTGACCAAAGAAGCGACCTCTCAATTTCTTTTCAAGTAAAAAGGCTGTCCCGAAGAGTCGGGCAATCCACAAGTACGACATCACGTACGATAACACCATAATGCCGAGTAGCGACGATACAATCAGAATCAATCGCTCTGTCGTCAAACTTCCTTCACGAATCGCATCGATCGCCTGACCAATAATCCAAGGCGGCAGCATATCTACAACCCCTGTGATGATCAGTAAAATGATCGCAATCACATACGTTCGTTTCTGTCTTTTAATAAACCAATCCAATTGCTTAATCAGTTTCATGACTGATTTCCCCCTTCCGCCTCACCCATCCAAGCACGCAAAAAAGCGCACTCCACCTGATTGTGCAACCAATCAAATGAAGCGCGCTTGAAGTAGTCTTCAGTCTTTTGCATGGTCAGGGAAAGGACACTACCCCTATCCAGCTGCCAATGTCACGCAGTTAAATACGAGTAGCCATATGATGTTTTGAGTGTGTTTGTGAGTGCAATGTTGTTCATCATTCTGGCTCCTCTCGTTTCATAGTTTTAAAATCTACTCAAACCTTAACAGACTGTTCTGAAAATTGTCAACATTATTCTGTAAAAAAATTGTAACTTGATTTAGTTTAAGAAAAACATGCCTAAAATGAGACCAATGACCCCCGTCGCCGTCACGTAATAAATCATCGGCATGAGCGTGTAACGGATGATGGTCCCTTCCTTGCCGAGTAATCCAGCAACCGATGCGACCGCTACGACGTTCAACACACAAATCATGTTTCCTGCGTTCGCTCCCGCCATCTGCATCGATAAAGCGAGCGTGTTATCAAGTCCAACCGACTCCGCAACGTTTGTCGTCAAACTCGAGAACATCATATTGGAAAACGTCGCCGACCCTGAAACGAAGGCACCAAGGGCCCCAATCCACGGTGCGACAAGTGGCCACACCCCACCGAACGTGTCAGCAGCTGCCGTCGCAAGCTCGACCGGCATCGAAGCGAGTCCGGCACCGCCATTTTCAGAGTGGATGAATATACGAACCATCGGAACCGACGCCGCTAACGTGATGGCCGTCCCGACGACTCCAAGTGTCGTCGCCTTGAACACCGATGTTACTTGTGACCAACTCATGTTGTGTAAGAAGAATGTCGCAATAATCGTCAGGATAAACATGAAACCTGGTGAATAGAACGGTTCCCAAGACGTCGAAACTCCTTCTACCCCGAGAATGTCCGGGAGATTGATTCGGACACTGCGAGAGAGTTCGTTTAAAAATGGGACAGTACGGGTGAGCACTAAGAAAATCGTCAAAATAAGATAAGGTGCCCACGCCTTCCACTGAGGCAATTCTCGCGTGGTTGATTTGAGCGTCACTTTTTCAGCAGATGGTTCTAATTCATCCACATATCCATCAAACGTCCAGACGCGTTTCGGCATGAGAATGCCTTTACGAGCCATGGTCACGAGGATGACCAGACCGGTTAAACCACCGAGCATGCCACCGAACTCAAATCCGAGGATGAGTGTCCAAATGTACGCAGGTACGCTGTATAACAACGCCGCCACAATCGCAATCGGAAATACCTCAAGTGCGGGTTTTATCGACTTCTCTTTACTGAAGAACCGCGTCAACATCAAAATCAAAATGAACGGGATGAATAGGCCGACCACCATATCGATCAACACCGTCTGCAAGACGACCTCTGTCAAGAAGGCAATCGACTCAGGCTGGTTCACATCTAAAGATAGACCGTTCCCGATCCCGATAAGTGCCGGTGTCCCGACCGCACCAAATGTTACGGCCGACACGTCTGCGGATAATGCAATGACAACGGCGGCAATCGGCGGAAATCCGAGTGCAATCAAGAGCGGTGCCGCAACCGTTGCAGGCGTCCCAAATCCAGATGCGCCTTCAATAAATGAAACGAATAACCATCCGACAATCAAAACTTGAATACGCGGGTCAGGTGTGATGTTGACGAATCCGGAACGAATTGCGTTCATCCCGCCCCCTTCTTTCATCGTATTCATCATTCCGATTGCCCCGTAGACAATCCATACTGTCGTAACGGCGATGACGAGTCCTTGTAATGTCGCCGCCATAATTCGTGTCGCATCCAATTGCCAGACGAAAAACGCTAAAATCGCCGTCGTCACAAGTGACAAGGGCATGGCTACCGATGCAGGTAAACGCATAATGACCAATAAGATGAGCACGGCCACAATCGGTGTCAGTGCTGTAATCCATTCTAAAATCGTCAATGTAGACCCACCTTTTCGTGTTTTCCCCTACCGTAAACAGATGTCCCATCACGATTCTTCTTCAGCGATTCGATCTAACGTACGTTCAATCACATCATACGGAAATCCTTTGCGCCGAAGCTGCATCTTCATGCGCTGTTTGCGTTCGAACGCGTCGTATCCGCTGAACTTCCGACTCAACTTCTCAGCCTGTTTCAGACATGCCGCAACCTCGACATCTTCGTCCTCTTCTTCCCAAAAAGTTTGAATCGCCTCTGAAATAATATCAAAGGTAAACCCCCTTTGCATCAGGGTTTGTTGAATTCTTTGTTGCACTTCTGTGGCAGAACGACGATTTGTTTCCAGTTGTTTCCTTTTCACGAACTTTCCAGCCTTCTCGACGAGATCTTCGTGTGAGATTGATTCTAATTCGGATTCAACAACGTCCGTTGGGATTCGGAGCTGTTCGAGCTCGCGTTTGATTTTGATTGGTCCACTTGGACTTGTGTTGAATTTCGTTTGGACATACGCTTTTGCGAACTCCTCATCATTCAAATAACGCTGCTCGATTAGTCGCGTGATGGCATGTTTGATAGCAGATTCACTTAACTCTTTCTTCACGAGATAGTCCCTTACCTCTGAAATGGCGCGCATTCGATACGATAAATAATTGATGGCCAACTTATAGGCTTTCTGAGCTTCTTCCGCCTCAAGGACGTCTTGCACAAAATCGTCTTCGAGCTCCATCCCTTTTGTGAGCCCGTACTTGATGAATACGTCAACATCGATGGCGAACGCAAACTCCTCTTTCCCCTCCCGTTCGATGAAGACGTTCAGTCGATCTTGGTTCTTCTTTTGGGTCGTGAACTTTGCAATTTTCACAACGACTCCCCTCCATTCCATGTTTCTAACATATCACGTTCAAGAAACGTAGAGGATTTTTGATAAGTTAGAAGAAAGGGTATTCATCTGGATATACTGACTTATACCCATTTTAGAAACAACACATGATATCGGAGGGAATTTCATGAAAATCGCAATCACTGGTGGAACTGGGCTCATCGGTCAACCACTCGTTCGTGCACTCGCCGACGCCGGACATCAAGTCGTCGTGTTGACGCGTCATCCACGTCCCCGCCATCGCGGGGTATCGTTTATCGAATGGTTGACACCGAATAGTAAACCAGAAGAGGAACTCGAAGGAACAGATGCGTTCATTCATTTGGCCGGCGCCTCAATCAACGACGGGCGATGGACACACAAACAGAAACAAGCCATCCTTCAAAGTCGAATCGAAGGTACGAAGGAAGTCGTCCGAATTATTCAACAGTTGAAACAAAAGCCACAGGTCGTCATAAGCGGCTCTGCCATCGGTATATACGGTGAAGATCGTTCCATCACGTATTCCGAAGAAACACCATTGCCGACACGGACTAATTTCCTCGGGAATGTCTGCGTCCTCTGGGAACAAGAAGCAGAACCCATTCGTGATTTAGGTGTTCGCCTTGTGACGATGCGCACCGGAGTCGTCTTATCGAATGATGGCGGTGCTTTCCCATTAATGAAACTCCCCTATCAGTTCGGGGTCGGTGGTAAAATTGGATCAGGAGAGCAATGGGTTCCTTGGATTCATTTAGACGACCTCGTCCGCTTGTTCGTGCACGTCATCGAGACTGATTCCATTGAAGGACCCGTCAACGGCACTGCACCTACACCGGTGACGATGAATGAGTTCGGGAAGACGATTGCGAACGTGATGCATCGTCCTCACTGGATTCCGGCACCTGCCCCAATGATGCAACTCGCCCTCGGTGAAAAGAGCGTCATCGTCCTAGAAGGTGCGAAAGTCGTTCCGACGAAGGCACTTCAACATGGTTTCGACTTCCGCTATGAAACATTGGAACCGGCTCTAACACAACTACTACAAGATGTTTAAGGAGAATGAATTGTGAGTCACTTACTAATTCGAAATGCCCATATTTACCCCATCACTGCCCCCCATTTTTACGGAGACCTCCGTGTTCGGGACGGGAAAATCGTCGAAATGTCCGATTTACTTGAACCGACTGACGGGGAGCATGTCATTGAAGCCGAAGGAAACTTTTTATTCCCGGGCTTCATCGATGCTCACACCCACCTCGGATTATATGATGAAGGAACCGGCTCTGTCGGAAACGACGCCAATGAGACGGTCGAAGCGATGACGCCTCATGCACGTGCGATTGACGGGGTATACCCGCTTGACGAAGGATTTCAAGAAGCGCTGATGGCAGGCGTAACCGCCGTTCAGGTCATGCCAGGAAGTATGAACGTCATCGGTGGTGTGACCAGTGTCATCAAAACACACGGTCGCTATATTGACGACATGATCGTCCGTCGTTATGCCGGATTGAAGATGGCACTCGGCGAAAACCCGAAACGGATTCATAGTATGGGGAAAACCGGTGATTTGACGCGGATGGGGATTATGGGGTTGCTTCGTGAAGCGTTCCGTACCGTCGGGTCGACCAAAACGATTGGAACGTTCGGCAGTCAGATGATTCAACTTGCCCTCGACCGAGAGATGCCGATTCGTGTGCATGCCCACCGCGCCGATGACATTTTATCTGTCGTTCGCTTTGCTCAAGAGTTCAATCTCGACTATCGTATCGAACATTGTACAGAAGGTCATCTTGTCGTTGAAAAACTACAAGAACTCGGTGTGAAACATGTCACCGTCGGACCGACGTTTACTCGAAAATCTAAAATCGAGCTCCAGAACAAGACATGGGAGACGTATCGCATTCTCCATGAGCACGGCATGATCGTCTCCATCACGACCGATCATCCGTACACGCCGGTCCAATATTTGAACTTGTGCGCCGGACTTGCGGCACGTGAAGGACTTCCTGTCGATATCGCGTTGCGAGGGATCACCATCAATCCAGCTGAATCACTAGGTGTCGCTGACCGAATCGGATCTCTTGAAGTAGGAAAAGATGCCGATTTGGTGCTTTGGAGTCACTTCCCGCTCGACTACTTATCGAAGCCGATTATGACGATTGTGAACGGTGAAGTCGTGTACAAAACGGACCGTGCTGAAACCCATCATGAGGTCGAGTAATTTTCATTATTTTTCATAAGGGTTTTTACGCATAATTTACTTGCTTTTTTAAAAATACTATATAAAATTATCTTGTAACTTCATAAAGCAGCCAAGGCGGTTCGAACAGCGAAGCCAGAAGTATGCTTTCGTTACGACTATTCTTCAGCGGTCTGAAATAGGAGGAGGAATGTAAAGGTGCTCAAATTTCGTGAGCTCACCGACTGCGCGGAGTTGTTCGAACTGATGCAACACCCAGATGTCTTTCCGTATGTCCGTCAAAAGACGGTCCATTTTGACGAGTTTTTATTTAGCACGAAGCAAGTCATCGAGCTAGAAGAGCAAGGAAATATCATCTCACGTACCATCACGAACGAGTATGGCACCCCGATTGGGACGATTAGCTTGTTCGATGTCGAATCCGGATATGGATTCCTTGGCACGTGGCTTGGCAAGCCGTATCACGGCAAAGGTTATAATCAAGTGGCGAAAGAGGCGTTCTTCTCAGAACTGTTCTTCGATCTTGATATTGAAAGTGTGTTCTTAAAAATCCGTAAATCGAATGAACGATCGATTGCTGCAGCAGAGAAGCTTCCGTACGCGTTTTGCGCGAACGAGATTCGTTCCGAACTGCTTGCGGAGATCAACCAAGGTGACGTGGAGTATGTTTTATATGAAGTATCCAAGTCGAGCTTCCAACTATACTTGCATGCCCTACACGTCCCGGAATACGAAGTGCCATACGAGGCACAACTCGAAGCATGAGCCAATTCTGTCAAAGAATTGGCTTTTTTGTGGCGTTTTTGTGTGGATTTGATGGAGGGAACTTGTCGGAGCCGAATAAATCTGTTCTAATTCGAAGAGATAGGTATGATAGAAGTATGAGGGATTTATCACAACTCCCGTTAACCGTTTTGCAAAGGAGAATGGCATATGTCAGAATCAATGTTTCGTATCCTCGTGACCGACGACGAAGAACAAATGCGCGATTTACTTGTATCAAATTTAGAAAAAGAAGGGTATGAGACGGTCACCGCCTCAAACGGCCTTGAAGCGATTGAACGCTTGAAAGAAGAGACGTTCCATCTCGTCTTACTTGATGTGATGATGCCGGAACTCGACGGATTGACGGCTTGCATGCGCATCCGTGAGTTCTCAAACGTACCCATCATCCTGTTGACGGCACGCTCAGAAGAGCTCGACCGCATTCACGGCCTCAAAATCGGGGCAGACGATTACATCACGAAACCGTTTAGCCCACGCGAATTACTCGCACGAATCGAAGCGACGCTCCGTCGCACGCACAGCTTCTCAAAAGAACAAGAAGCGACGTTTGATGTCGGGGTCCTCTCAATCGATATCGAAGGACGTACCGTCAGTGTGAAAGGGAAGACCGTCAACTTGACACGAAAAGAGTTTGATTTGCTCTACCTATTCATCACGAACGACGAAAAAGTATTCTCCCGTGAACAATTACTTGATCAGATTTGGGGGACCGAGTATCATGGAAACCTTCGCACGGTGGATACTCACATTAAGACGCTTCGCCTGAAACTCGGCGAGGCGGGCGGTTATATTCAGACAGTCTGGGGAATTGGCTACAAATTCGAGGCAAACGGATGAAACGATACACGATCAGGAAGCGGATTTGGATTACCATCTGGACAGCCAGCCTCTTCTCAGCGTTCGTGTTTCTCATCATGACGTTTTATCTGTACGACAAGTTCTATATTCAAACGCAAGAAGAACTGCTCATCAATCGCGGTGAGAAACTTGTCACCATCTATAAGGCCGACGGTTTCTCGGACGCGTTCGCCGATAGTATGACGTACACGAACGAATTGACCGAAACGAAAGTGTTCCTCTCCTCCGTTCGAGAGGACACACTCGGCTCCGGTAAAACCTTTTTAAGGCAGCAAGACCTCGAACGGTTGCAGGACGGTTATGCCATCTCGGTGACCCGGAAACATCCGACCGAGGACGTCGACATTTTGATGACCGCATTTCCTCTCATCCGCGACGATGAACTCGACAATGCACTCATTTTGTATATGGAGCTCAGTAAAATCAGTGAACCGTTCCAACCGATTCGGCTCATGATCACGTTTTTACTCGTCCTCATGATTGTGAACTTGCTCATTTTTGGTAAACAGATCATCGACACGATCATCCAACCACTCATTCAGATGAAGCGTGCCTCTCAAGTCTATGCGCAAGGTGATTTCTCCCACCGCATTCCGATTGTCTACGATGACGAAATTGGTGAACTAGCAGACACGCTCAACTCGATGGCGGAATCGCTCGGACTTGTTGAAGAACAGCGTAAAGAGTTTCTCGCTAACGTCAGTCACGAACTTCGCACGCCACTCTCTTACATCCGCGGTTATACCGAGATGCTCCAAGATGAGTCATTGGATGAAAAAACGAGGGCACAATATTACGACATCATCGAGAACGAGACGAACCGGCTTCAGCGCCTTGTCACGGACTTACTCGATCTCGCCCAGCTAGAGCGCGATTCGTACCCGATGACGAAAGAACCGGTCGTTTACTCGCAAGTACTTGAAGACGTCCTCTATCGTCTTGAACCGATTGCCCGTGCGAAAGGCGTGACAATCGAATCGGATTTAGACTTCGACTTGATCATCCTCGGTGACCATGACCGACTCGAACAAGTCATCGGCAATCTTCTCGACAACGCGCTCCGATATACGGATGCTGGCAAGACGATTCATGTGAAAACGTTCGCCGAAACCGAATATGCAATCACGGAAATACGTGACGAAGGTCGAGGCATCCCGAAAGAAGATTTAGACAAATTGACGGAACGCTTCTATCGTGTCAATAAATCACGGACACGAAAAGATGGCGGAACCGGTCTCGGTTTGGCCATTGCGAAGCACATTATCGAGCGACATGAAGGGTCCCTTCATTTCAGCTCTGAAGTCGGACAAGGAACGACTGTCACTGTCGGTCTGCCGCTTCTACCTGACGATGAATTTGATATGTAAATAGGCAGCCGCGATGGCTGCCTTTTCTTTTCATATGTCTTTCCCTTTATATTGTTCGACCGACTCTCGTTCAAGTCGTTCGCGTTCGGCATGCGTCTGTGGAAAACCGTTCGCCTGCCATTCGGCACGGTGACTTGAATCAAGTTGCGTGAGCCCTTGCTCCGCTTCATCTTGATTCGCATCGACGCTTTCCCGTTCATCCATCTTCTGCCACGTATCTTCTTCCTCACGTTGCGAAAGCAGTGCCGCCACTTTTGGTGCAACGAGCACCGCACCGGCAACACCTAAGACAATCCCCATCAACACTTTCCGATCCATCCTAACCCCTCCTTCACTATGCACTCTTCATTCCACCATTTTATAATCTCAAAACCATTATCGAAAACGTTTACAACATTTCTACGAGTGGAATGGCTAATGGAAGGAGGCGATTGGATGGAAAAGAAACGACCCACTTCGAAACGTCCGTTTGATAATCCGGACGCGGTAGACACGGACAAAGAAAGCATCTTTGACGAGGACGGCATGCAAACCGTCGACCCGATTCCTGTAGAGGAATTGAACGAACGAGTGAAGGATGAAAAGAATAAACGTCACTCCAAAGATGACTCAGTGAGTGAAAAGAAATATAAAGACACATAAACAAGCTGCGGACAAACGTCCGCAGCTTGTTATGTTAAATCTTTTGGTGAAAATCCGTAAGGCAACATCTCTTCTTTCGTCATCACTTTCGTATCACCGTTCAAGTTTGCAAGAATCAACGTGAAATCTTCGCCAGCGAATTCAGCAATCACTTGGCGGCACGCACCGCATGGTGAAATCGGGCCTTCCGTGTCACCGACGACGACGACCGTTTCAATCGCGTCACTACCTTCTGACACGGCTTTAAAAATGGCTGTGCGTTCGGCACACATTGACAATCCGTACGAGGCGTTTTCCACGTTACATCCTGTAATTTCGTTTCCTGATGTATCGATGACGACAGCTCCTACTTTAAACTTTGAATACGGTGTATAGGCGCGTTTGCGCGCTTCGATGGCTTTATGGACGAGTTCTTGTACGCGTTCTTGTGAGATCATAGGATGTTCCTCCACTTCTATATTTGAAAAGAAGTCTGACATCTGAACTATATCGTGAAAACGCTTACGTGACAAGCCTTTTCACGGTCTCATCAATATTTTTTCTTTTTCTTTTTCTCGAATACGACGACCGACTCGACATGAGATGTCTGTGGGAACATATCATACGGCTGTACGTAATTCACTTTGTATCCCGCTTTCATCAACTGGTCGGCGTCACGTGCGAGCGTCTGCGGGTTACATGACACGTAAACGATCCGCTTCGTTTTAGAAGAGATGATGGAATTGATCAATTGATGGTCCATCCCTGTGCGTGGCGGGTCGACTACGATGACGTCTGGGATCCATCCATCTTTTACCCAACGTGGAATCCAATGCTCGGCACGCCCTTCGACGTATGTGACATGGTTATAGCCATTTTCACGCATATGGTCATTGGCATCTTCGACCGCTTCCGGCACGACTTCCATTCCACGGATTTCTTTCGCATATGGGGCTAACCAAAGTCCGATCGACCCTACTCCTGCATACGCATCGATCACACGTTCTTCACCCGTCAATCCTGCGGCCTCGACCACTTCACGGTACATTTTTTCTGTCTGTGCCGGATTCAACTGGAAGAATGCGCGTGGTGATAAGTGATAATGAACGTCGTCTAATTGTTCATCCATTTTCTCCTGACCGGCGATGTGAACTGTCCGATAACCGAAAATAACACCCGAACGGTTTGCATTGATATTGATATGGAACGACACAACATTCGGCAATTCCATGATGCGGTCGCTCAATTCATCTAAATCAGGGACATCTTCATGTCCGACGACCAAAACGACTTGAACATCGTTCGTGTTATAACCCGAGCGGACGACGATTGTACGCGCGTACCCCGTGTCGCGACGTGCATCGTAGACGGGAATATCAAGTTCGTTTAAAATACGGACAATCGCATTGTTGATGTTCGTCGTATCCCGTTGTTGGACCATACAGTGCTCGATCGGCACGAGATGGTTCGAGTTCGGTTTGTAGAGACCTGATACGATCTCACCGCGACGCGTGCCGAGTGGGAATTGTGACTTGTTCCGGTAATACCATGGATCTTCCATTCCGATTGTTGGACGGATATCCGATTTGTCCACGTTTAGTTTCGTCTTTTGACGGAAGGCGTTTCTAACGATTTCTTCCTTATACTCCATCTGCAGACGTGAACTCATATGTTGGATTTGGCAGCCCCCGCACTCATCGTAAATCGGACAAGGTGCTTTGACGCGGTCTTTCGAGTCGTTATCTCGTTTGACGACACGCGCTTCCGCATAGTTTTTTTCCACACGCGTGATTTCGACTTTGGCTCGTTCTCCCGGCAATAAGTTCGGAATGAAGATGACCATGCGATTAAGTGTCGCAATGCCTTCTCCATTAATGCCAAGTCGTTCGACCGTGACATCTTTAAAATCTCCTGTGATTAATTTCAATCTGATTCATCCTTTCGAGACGATTGTTCTAGGTCTTTGGCGTAACGCACTACTTTAGCGCGCAACGAATCAATGTCGGCTAACAGGCGATGTAAATCTTCAGGTGTCGTATGCTCGTCTAGCGTATTGACCGATAGACAGAGTAATTCCGTTCTCGATTTTAGGACGTTCATCTTTCCGGCAGTATCTGTTCGTGATTTACCCATCTTGTAATCGCTCCTTTGGTTCGTGACAAAGAGTTGCTATTATAGCATACTATTTCGTGTAACTTGATGAAAAGGTGGAATCCACATGCAAAACATCTCCCCAACTTTCGACCCTTGGGAAGCCTATCTCGACCAAGTCGAACACGGTCGACTCGTCTTATCCAATGTCGAAGTCACTACAACGAAGCTGTGTAACATGCGCTGCGAACATTGTGCGGTCGGTTATATGCTAGACCAAACAGAAGAACCAGAAGTTCCGCTCGACCTGTTGATTCAACGACTGGATGAGATCGAACATTTGCGTGCCTTCTCCATCACAGGCGGTGAACCGATGCTGTCTATGAAATCGGTCCGCAACTATGTCGTTCCATTGTTACGTTATGCGAAAGAACGTGGGGCGCGCACGCAAATCAACTCGAACTTGACGCTACCGTTATCTCGCTATCATCTTATTACCCCTTACTTGGACGTTTTGCACATTTCGCATAACTGGGGTACCGATGCCGATTTCCTTGAAGGCGGATTCGCGATGATGAACCGGAAACCAAGTGAAGAGGCACGATTGAAAATGCTCCAGACGATGAAAGACAACGCACGTGCTCTCACATCTGAAGGAATCATTGTGTCCGCGGAGACGATGATCAACAAACGAACGATTCCGCACTTGAAAGAGATCCATGAAGAAATCGTATCGCTCGGTTGCCAAAGGCATGAGGTGCACCCAATGTACCCCGCAGACTTCGCTAGCGCCCTCGAATCAGCATCGCTCGCTGATACGCGACAAGCCATCCATGACTTACTCGATGTCCGTGACGAGAACGTATGGATGTTGTTCGGGACGTTACCATTCTATGCATGTTCTGACCTACCTGAAGACCGTGCTCTGTTGAAGCGACTTCATGAAACAAAAAACGTGACCGTTCGAAACGACCCAGATGGACGTTCTCGTCTCAACACGAATATCTTTGACGGACAGATCATCGTGACCGATTTCGGTGATGAACTCGGTTCACTCGGCACCGTCTATGACACACCATTCCAAGAGGCGTATGATACGTGGACGAACAGCCAATTGAACGCTACACTCTCTTGTCACTGCCCTGCCGTGAAGTGTCTCGGGCCGAACGCACTCGTTAAACAAGCATATTATCCGACGGTCGATTTCCAATCTCGTAAAGCTACATCGTTTTAAATATTTCAATTAGGGAAATGTTCTGTATATTAAATGAATCGAGGTGCGTGTAGATGACTGCGATTTATATCCTCATGATTACCGTGATGGCCATCATTATTTTTGGCGGAGTACTGAGCATCTTATTGACAGCCGCATTCGTTTCAGACAAAGTAGAGCATGATGAAATGTTTAGTCAAGGCAGTTGGGATGATGAATTGCTGCATTTGAATCACTCTCCACAACCGATTGACGACACGAAAAGCTGAGACCCTTCTCGGCTTTTTACTTTGACTTCATGAGGTGAACCTATGCTCCGTTTTCGTTTTATGATTTTACTATTGATTGTCTTTATTTCTGGTTTGATTCAAGGTGCGCTCATCCCACTCTTATCTACGTTGATTGAACGGGATGGGGCCCCGGCCTGGGTGAACGGACTGAACGCGACGATGCTTTACGTCGGTGTGATCGTCTCTGCGCCTCTCCTGGAGCGATTCGTCCGTAAATATGGATTCCGACCGACCATCGTCCTCGGTATCGTATTGACGGCTGTCGCGACCTTCGCTTTACCGATTTGGCCGTCCTTACTCGTTTGGGCGATGATGCGCTTCTTCATCGGATTCGGCGACTCGGCTCTACACTACGGGTCACAAGTATGGGTGACCTCAGCAAGTGAAAAGAGCAGTCTCGGTCGAGCGATGGCGTATTATGGAATGTCTTTCAGTCTCGGTTTTGCCATCGGTCCATTGATCGCACCACTCGTCGACCTATGGTTTTGGTTACCGTTCCTCATTATCGTCTTCTTCTGTCTCGCTTCGTTGATGCTCGTCTTTAAAGTCGAGAACGAGTTTCCGGAGGTCGAAAAAGTGAAGACCGATTCGAAAGGACGAATTCGCCTGATTCTTGTCGGTGCGGGATACACGCTTCTCCCTGCCTTTACATATGGGTTTCTCGAAGCGAGCTTAAATGCCAACTTTCCCATTTTTACGTCTCGGAATGGGATGAGTTTGACGGAAACGAGCACACTCATCACGACGTTCATCGTCATGTCGATTGTCGTTCAGCTTCCTCTTGGTCGCCTCGCAGACTTGTACGGTAAGAAGCGGATCTTACAAATCGTGCTGACGTTTGGCACACTCGTATTCACTTTGGCGAATCTTGTTGTCGATTCCTATATCGGTCTACTCTTCCTATTCGCACTTGCCGGCGCCGGGCTAGGATCGACTTATTCACTTGGTTTGGCACATATGACAGAGGTGCTTCCCCGATCGTTACTGCCGACGGGAAACATGCTTTACAGTATTTCATTCAGCATCGGTTCGATATCAGGTCCAATGATCGGTGCCTTCTGGTTGTCTTTACCGAAAGAGATCTATTTCTTTATGTATGCCGTCATTCTCGGTATTCTGGCGCTACGACTCTTCACGTCGACCGCTAAACCAATCGACTTATAAACAGAGGCAGATGGTTCCCATGAACCACCTGCCTCTGTTTTATTCCACTACTCGTTCCATTTCATCATCGTTTAACTGCAAAGCTCGGATGAACACTTCGTCTAGCGCGAATGGTTCAGTGTCTAGCGAAGCGAGTACATCGGATTTTAGCGTCACTTCTACGACACGGTCATCGAACTGCCATCTCGTCTGAATATCATCACCTTGTCTTGTGGCGCGGGTCGCCACTGGACCGTGACGTTCTTTTAAACTTTGACTCACGCACTTCATCACGTACTTGACGTACTCATCTTTCGGCTGACGTGAGATGAGAATGTTTCGAACGATTCGATTTCTAGTCATTGTTTCTCCTCCTCCCTTTGAATGATTGCGCACGCAAGTCTTTACAAACGAAGACCGATTTTCGAACTTTAAAATTCAGAATTTTTAATATATTTTGTCATGGGATTTCAATTCCGTCAACTCTGTCTCTAATTCAAATGACATCCGTTTGTTTTTTTGTACGGCGACCTTGAAAATGCGTAGATAAATAAATGCCGACAATAACGAATCCGAGTCCGACCACCGCATTCCACGGAATCGTTTCACCGAGTAAAATCCCTGACAACATGACACCAAATAAGGGAACTAAAAAGATATAGAGTGAAATTCGACTGACCGGATTGTATTTCATTAATGTGTTCCACAATGTAAATCCGATCGCTGACAACATCGCCAAGTAAAACAGGAACGCAATCGTCTGTGCGGTGTACGGCATGGAAACACCATTCGGGTCTAATAGATAGCCGATCAGCAGTAACCCAACTGAACCGATCACCATCGCCCAAGCCGTCATCGGGGCAACATCATACGTCTTCGAGTAGTCCTTCGCTATCAAGTTCCCGAATGCTCCGGATACCATCGCCAAGATGAGTAAAATCTCTCCTAAGCCAAAACCAACTTCAGATCCGGTCGCCGGCCAGTTTGCGATGACAATTCCGGAAAAACCAAACGTCAAAGCAAACCCCTTCAATCGATTCAATTTATCGTCTTCATATCGGAAATGAGCGAGAGCCATTTGGAAAAACGAAGTAGAACCAGCAATGATCGATCCCTGGACCCCGGTCGAAATGGAAAGTCCGATATAGAAGAACAAATATTGTAGAAACGTCAAAAATGAACCGAGATGCGCATACGCTTTAACCTTTTCACGTGTCAATCGGACAGACCGTTTCAATACGGTCTGACTGATGATGAGCAATAGAATCCCTGCGAGTAAAAAACGCTCGCCAGCGAACAATAGTTGTTGCCCATACTCGTTCGATTGAATATCAAGCTTCTCATAACTCAATTTGATGAATGGGAACGCACTCCCCCATAACAACGTATTGAAAATCGCCAATAACGCCACCGTCCAAGGGCGTTCAAATATATTTTGCATGACACAAAAACTCCTTAATCTTTTTATTTGTGAGTCACTGATAAGCGTGTTAAGATAAACCTAAATAATAATAATTATAAATAAAGGATTCGGATTAAACTTCTATAAATTCTTTATTTTAAGCCAATTGAAGATGATAATCATCATCAGTCATTATCATTTAATCGAGATTTATTCTCAATTAGAAAGAAGGGATTATCGATGAATGTCCAATCGGTTACGCACGAAAAAAGCCACGTTTTCAAACGGGCTAGCTGGTACGAACATATTGAATTGATCATGGCGCTCATTAGCGGTGTATTGATTGTACTCGCTTATATCGCCGAAACACAAGGCGGAGCGCCTTGGATTCATGTCACACTTTACTTATCCGCCTTTTTTATCGGAGGATACGCAAAAGCGAAAGAAGGGATTTCGGATACGATTGAGACGAAATCGCTAAATGTAGAGCTTCTCATGATTATCGCCGCCATTGGTGCCGCTTCGATTGGGTACTGGATGGAAGGGGCAATCCTCATCTTCATCTTTGCTTTATCCGGGGCACTCGAGACGTATACGATGAACAAAAATGAACGTGCCCTCGAATCGTTAATGGAATTACAGCCGGAACAGGCGACTCGTCTAACAGACACTGATGAACTCGAGGTTGTTCATATCGACGACCTTCGTGTCGGAGATCGGATTTATGTCCGTCCTGGTGAACGCATTCCGGTCGATGGAAAAATTGTAAAAGGGAATGCTTCCGTAGAAGAAGCCGCTATCACAGGCGAATCCGTCCCTGTTGATCGTCAAGTCGGTGATGACGTGTTCGGATCGAGCGTCAACTTGAACGGAGTATTGACGATCGAAGTGACAAAACTTGCGACGGAAACACTGTTCCAAAAGATCATTCAAATGGTCCAACAAGCACAAGAAGAGAAATCACCGTCTGCACAGTTCATCGATCGATATGAAGGACGTTATGTTCAAATCGTGCTCTTCTCTGTTGCGGCCATCATCATTCTCGGACCGTTCGTCACGTCGTGGTCTCTTGAAACGAGCATCTATCGCGGCATGATCCTTCTCGTTGTCGCCTCCCCTTGCGCACTCGTCGCCGCCATCACACCGGCCGCGCTGGCTGCCATCGCCTCTTCTGCAAAACACGGGATTCTCTTTAAAGGCGGTGCTCATATCGAGAACATGGGACGTCTAAAAGCAATCGCCTTTGACAAGACCGGGACACTCACAATTGGGAAACCGATTGTGCAAGAAGCGCTCATCTCACCTTCATTAGAAGAAGAGGACGTCAACCGAATTGTCAGTTTGATTGAAGAGCATTCGATGCATCCACTTGCTGAAGCGCTCGTTTCCTACACCGGAAAACATACCGGGGAAATGACACACTTCAAAGACATCACAGGCTCCGGAATTGAAGCAACGATTGACGGGACGACGTATCGGGTAGGAAAACAGAAGTTCGCTGACCGAAGCGGTGATTTCTTTAAGAATGATGTCGAACGATTGAAAGAGGCCGGTCATACACTCGTCTTCATCAGTGACGAGACACGTACAATCGGTGCTTACGCCTTACGTGACACGCTACGACCCGAGGCAAAGGTAGCAATCAAGCGACTGAACGACTTAGGGATTGCGACCATCATGATTACCGGAGACAACGAGGCAACCGCTCGCGCTATTGCGAACGAAGCTGGATTGACACGCTATATCGCCGAATGCTTGCCTGAAGAGAAGGTTTCGCAAATCAAGGTGTTACGAGAGGAATATGGAACAATCGGGATGATCGGCGACGGAATCAACGATGCGCCTGCCCTTGCGACAGCCGACGTCGGGATTGCCATGGGCGAAGGAACGGATGCCGCACTAGAAACGGCAGATGTCGTCTTAATGAAAAACGACCTCGTCCGATTGAGTGACGCCATTCGTCAATCGCGCAAATTAAATCGAATCGTCTTACAGAACGTCGTTTTTGCACTCGGTGTGATTCTTGTCTTGATTGCAACGAACATCTTTGAGTTACTCATCATGCCGTTCGCGGTTGTAGGACATGAAGGCTCAACCATTTTGGTTATTTTGAACGGCCTCCGACTCCTCACGTCATCGTGGGAGTGATCCATTCGACAAAATGGAATCGATGATTGAAACAATATGTCGATTTCGTTATAATTGAAACAATGTGTCTACAGACTGAAACAGATCGAAAGATTGACTAAAGGTGGTACAAGATATGAATACGATTGCAGTCATCGGCAAGGTGTTTGTCGATATTAAAGGGACTTCCTTCGCACCGCTCCACAAAGATGCGAAGAATGTCGGCGACATCACTTTTTCCAATGGCGGAACAGGTCGAAACGTTGCTCAAAACTTAGGTGTGCTCGGCAACGATGTCCGCTTCGTCTCGACCGTCACGAACGACCAAATCGGTGTCGGTGTCCTCGAAGAATTACGTTGCTTGAATGTAAACGTCGATGGGGTCGACATGCTTGACGATAATGGTATGGGAATGTGGCTCGCTGTAATGGACAACAACGGCGATCTTCAAACATCTATTTCGAAACAACCAGACGAAGCCCGTATGGAAGAAGCGATTTTACGTCAAATCGATACGGTCTTCGAAGAGAGCGACGCAGTCGCCATCGATTTAGACTTATCAGTCAACGTCTTGAACGAGACGATTGAACTATGCCGTGAAATGGATTTACCGCTTTATGGTGTCTGTGGCCATCTATCCGTCATCGAACGAAACCGTCATTTGCTTCAAGGATTCACAGGATTCATCTGCAGTCGTGAGGAAGCGGAAATTTTGTCCGACATGTCAATCGTCACAGTGGACGATGCCCTTCGCGTCGCGGAAGTACTCGCCATGAAAGGTGCTCCCCTCACAATCGTCACGATGAGTGAGCTTGGCGCTGTATATGTCGACCTTCGTACGAACGAACAAGGTCACGTCCCGACGACAAAAGTGAAAGTCGCCGACTCCACAGGAGCGGGTGATTCATTCTTCTCCGCTGTCATCTCGGAGCTCATGAAACAACATTCGATTGAAGAGGCGCTTCGATTGGGCATGCGCGTCGCAGGAAAAGTCATCGCCTCTCACGAGAACGGATTGACGCAAGAAATGTACACATCATTAGAACAACCTACGCAAGAATGAAAAGAACGCATCGGCAAATCGTCGGTGCGTTTTGTGCAAAATTACAGGAACGAAAGGAACGATCTCAGTGGTTCGAACGAAATTAAGAAGCGCGATTATTTTAATGAATGATCAAGATGAAGTGGCTTTGATCCGTCGCGAGAAAGAAAACGTCCTCTATTATGTTTTTCCAGGTGGCGGAGTCGAATATGGGCATACAACAGAAGAAACAGCCGTACGTGAAGCATTTGAAGAACTCGGTGTTCACGTAGAACTAGAAGGTGTCGCTGCCCATGTTGCGTTTAATAATGAGTTAAATCCTTATTATTGGGCGAAGATGACAGGTGGTGAATTCGGAACCGGGACAGGTGAAGAGTTCCAAGAAGAACAGACTAACGGATCGTATACACCGATGTGGATCAAACGGTCTGCACTCCCTCATCTCCCCGTTCGTCCACCTTCACTTGCTGAAAAACTCGCCTCACATGAGGAACGCTTTTATGATTTGACCTTATCGGAGGAGTAATCAGGTGTACACCCTGCCGAAATCGGGAAACGTTTTTTAACGATTGAGTCAGGAGGGTTTTATAATGGCAATGACAGAAGTGAAGGAAAAAAAGAATTGGCTTTCATTTGGGAAAGAGTTATTTCGACGATTTCAAGAGCATGATGTACAAGACTACGGGGCTACCCTCGCATTCTTTTGGTTTTTATCCATTTTTCCTGGAATCATCTTTATTTTGGCGCTCTTGTCCTTTTTCGATGTCTCACAAGATTCGTTTCAGAATCAATTGAACGATTTGGCACCCGGGTCCGCAGCTTCCGGGTTTTTAACGGGAATTTTCGAAGCAATCGGCGAACCGCGAGGCGGTCTTTTATCGCTCGGTGCGATTTTGGCGATTTGGTCCGCCGCAAAAGGGGTCGACCGTCTCATCACGACCTCCCTTCATGCTTATGGTGAAGATAATGAACGTAACTTTTTTGTGAAAAAAGGGTTGGCACTCGGATTGACGATTCTCCTTGGAATCGGGATGCTACTGCTGATTCTATCGAACGTATTTGGTTCTCAAATCATTTCGTTCGTCACTGAGCATTTACCCGTCAATATCACCGGAGCCGAAGAAATGATGATCAACGTGTTTCGATATGTCCTTACGACGGTTGTCCTCATTTTAACGCTCTCGATTTTTTATAAAGTATCTCCACAACAGCACGTCTTTTGGAAAAGCACTATCCCCGGTGCCATCTTCGGTGTCATCGGTTGGCAAGTCGTCTCATTCGGTTTCAGCCTATACGTTTCAAACTTTGGGAGTTACGACTCGACTTACGGTTCACTCGGAGGAATCATCGTCACGTTGCTCTGGTTACAATTAACCGGGATGATTATTTTAATCGGATCTGAAATCAACGCGACATGGATGCGCTTCTTCAAGACACCGAGTGAACAGGAATACGAACGCGACTTCAAAAAGAACAAAAAGAAAGCGAAACAAAAGCAAGAGGAAGATAACTTTGACGACATCCCGACGAACACGTACGGATAATTCAAAAGGAGCACGTTCAAGCTGAACGCGCTCCTTTCTTATGCTTCAATCGGATCAAGACGTCCCGTCGCCGGGTCAATCACGAATCCGTGTACATTCGTTCCTGGTGGTAACAGTGGATGGTTATTGATCAGGTTAACAGAATGAACGACGTTCTCTTCAACTGAATCAAATCCATGTAGCCACTGCTCCAAATCCATTCCTGAAGACTTTAGCGTCTTCAACGTTTGCGGGTCGATTCCACGACGCTCCATCTCTTCGATGACGACAGTCGGTTCAATCGCCGCCATCCCACAATCGTAATGTCCGACAACGACAACTTCTTCTGCTCCTAGCGCATAGAGTGCGACCAAAATCGATCGCATGGCCGAACCGAATGGATGCGACAAGACCGCACCCGCATTTTTAATGATTTTAGCGTCTCCGTTCTTAAGTCCTAGCGCTTGAGGTAATAGTTCCGTCAAACGTGTATCCATACACGTCAAAATGACGATTTTTTTATCCGGGAATTTATCAGATACGAACGGTTCGTACTGTTTTTCCTCTACGAAACGTTTATTGAATTCAAGCATTTCTTTTACGACTGACACGTTAACGCCTCCTCTTTTTTACAACACAAATCTTGAAACGATGAGTCCGACGACCATCCACGCCCCGAACAGCGTATTGACTTTCGCTGTCATCGCCATGGCAGGCATCAACGCGGCCGGTTCTGCCTTCTGCCAAAACCGTTGAATCGCCCGGATCATGACCGGCACCGTTAAGAGTGACAGCAAGACCCATGGAGTGACGCCATAAAACATGACGGCGACGATGATGCCGACTAATGCCGCGATAAAGAACGCTGCCAATACATACACCGCACGTCGATGACCGACCAGACACGCAATCGTTTTTCGGCCATTCTCTTTATCGTTATCTAAATCACGGATGTTATTCGCAAGTAAGATCGCCCCTATCAATAAGGCCATCGGGAACGACACGAGTAGCAACTCCGTAGTCACCGTATTGATTTGGATAAAGCCGGCAATCCCGATGATGACATATCCCATGAATAGCCCAGCGACAATTTCACCAAACGGCGTATAGGCAATCGGTAGCGGCCCTCCAGTATATAAGTAGCCGACAAGCATAGACAAGGCGCCGATCCAAAGCAAATGCCAGCTTGTGGATGCCGCAATGTAGAGCCCGAGTAGTGCCGCAATCGTATACATGCCGAGCGCAATCGCTAATACTTGCTGTGGTGTAAATCCATCACGTACGATGGAGCCTCCGATTCCGATGGACCCCTCATGATCAAGACCACGCTTGTAGTCATAATACTCGTTAAATAAGTTCGTCGCGATTTGAATAAGGACAGATGCCACTAACATGGCAAGGAAAAGTCCCCACTTGAGTTCGGTTTGATCGAGGACGATGAACGTCCCGAGCAAGACCGGAATAAAGCTTGCGGTCAGGGTATGCGGGCGAATCATTCGCCAATATGCCCCTTTCGATTTCTGTTTCATTTCGTTCCCTCCCTTCGTTAGTTTACGTCTCGATGAAAAAATCTGTCAACGCCAGCCCATTATCCTAGATTCTTGATCATTTCCCGAGCATTTCATAGGCAGGTGTATTGCGAACTCATGATACACTAAAGATTGAGAATTCTATCGGATTGAGGAGGCTTTTCTTTTATGCCAGATACTCAAACACATATAAAACAGCGAATTGAGCAGGCCCATAAACGGGCTCGAGCTTGGCAACGGCCTGTCCTCGCATCATACACATGGGAAATCTCGGCGTTCGATGCTTTTCAAATCATCCAGAACACCGATACGTCCCATTATTATTTCATGACACCAGACCGGACGCTCGAAATGCTAGGTTGCGGGGATGCACTCGTCTTGAGCGCTTCTGGACCCGAACGATTTCAGCGACTTCAATACGATTGGAGTCTTCACCGACGAGATGTCGATGCGACAATCCACGCGTTCGCCGGTTTTTCATTCGACACGTTTATGCGACCACAAAAAAGTATGTGGGATGCCTTTGGGGAGGCATCACTCGTCGTCCCAAAATTTTTATACCGTCGCTATAAAGACCGACACACGTTGACAGTGGCCACTCTCGTCTCTTCGAAGCAGTCGGTCGAACAGTATTTGATTCAATTGGCAGATCAGTTGGCCCAGTTCAGTTCACTTCGTCCGACGGAAGAAGCGACGCCGTCTTATACAAAAGTGAAAGATGGGGTCGATCACTTCAAGTCCAGTTTCCAACAGGCTAAACAGTTGATTGAAGAAGAACGAGTTGAAAAAATCGTGATTGCCCGCGAAGAAATTTATCAGCGTTCCGATGATGCGTTCCCCTTCTCAAAAAGTTTGAAGCATTTAGCAGATCATCAAGAATCTAGTTACATCTATTTGTATCAACCAAAGCGTGACACTGGTTTCTTTGGGGCGACTCCTGAACGATTGATTCAAAAAGAAGGCATGCAACTGAACACGGCTGCCATCGCCGGGACAATCAAGCGTCCGAAAACCGAGATCGAGGCAGAAATTGCGAAAGAGAAACTCCTAAACGATTCAAAAAATCGTGAGGAGCATCAAATTGTCGTGAAAGACATCAAGCAGGCGTTGACACCCTATACTGCACCGATTCAAACACGAGATACTCCGCAAATTTTGGCAAATCGCTCGGTGTTCCATCTACACACCCCAATTCAAGCGACACTCGAAACAAATGCTTCCTTGCTGTCACTTGCGGAATCGCTACATCCAACGCCAGCACTCGGCGGCTCTCCGAAGCGGACATCGGTCCGATTGCTTCGTGAAATCGAGCGATTCGACCGCGGGTGGTACGGGTCTCCGTTTGGTTGGGTAGACAATGAAGGCGACGGCGAGTTTGTCGTGGCAATCCGCTCTGCACTCGTTCAACACCAATTCGTCGCACTGTATGCTGGATGTGGGATTGTGAAAGACTCTGCACTCGAGCAAGAGCTCGAAGAAACAGAAATAAAAATGAGTCCAATCAAACAAGCTTTACAGTTTGATTTACACGATCAAGGAGGCACCCTAGATGAATAAGGTTTTGACCGATTGGGTCGCATCCATGGTAAATCGGCTTGTTGCGTCCGGTGTAAAAGACGTAGTCATCAGCCCAGGATCCCGCTCGACTCCGCTCGCTGTAGCGGCATATCTTCATCCTCAGATTCGTCATCACATCATCGTCGATGAACGATCTGCCGGATTTTTTGCTCTTGGACTGACCCGTACGTCTGAAACAATTCGCCCGGTCGCATTGATTTGCACAAGTGGAACGGCGGCAACAAACTACTATTCGGCTGTGACAGAAGCGTTCATATCGCAGTTGCCACTTGTCGTACTGACGACCGACCGTCCCTATGAACTGCGTAATGTCGGGGCTCCACAAGCAATCAATCAAGTCCGCCTCTACGGGGAACAAGTGAAGACAAGCGTTGATTTGCCCGTTCCAGAGGAGGCGACGTTATCGTTTATGCAACAAACGATTACCCGTTTCACGAATCTGTCGATGCAAGCACCGATGGGACCCGTTCATTTGAATGTGCCGTTCCGAGAACCACTGCTTCCGGATATCGAGTCATTGAAACAGATATTGAAGGCTGACCCTGTCTTGCCAGAACGACAGCGTATCCGGCCGACACAGGCGGATAAAGACATTTTCTCAGAACGGACGAGTCACAAACAACTCGCCTTCGTCGTCGGACCTTACACCCCGACATCTTGGCAGAAATCCATCGTTGAATTTGCTTCCGAGCGACAGATCCCGATTTTCGCCGATCCTCTCAGCGGCATGCGACGTTTCGACGGCGTCTTGACCAACTATGACACGTGGCTCGCAAGTGAGCATCGGACCGATTGGCTACCCGAGGTGTTCATCCGTGTCGGGGCTGCACCTGTTTCGAAACGATTCAATCAATGGATGGCCATGGCGGACCAACTCGTCATCGATGAACCGGGATCTTATCGCGACCCAAGTAGTCGTGCCACGATCTGTTACGGCGACGCACTCGATTTTCTACCGCTCATCGCATCCGTAAACGAACCTCGGTACCTTGAACGTTTACGCTTTTTTGAAGAGGTTGCCGAGTCTGCAAAATCGTCACTTCAAGGTGAAGCGGAATTGACGAAACGATTGCTTGATACATCAATCGAGCGTCTATTCGTCAGTAATAGCATGCCGATTCGAGATGTAGATACATCACTGTCTGCTGGCACGAACATCCACGTTCTCGCCAATCGAGGCGCAAACGGAATTGATGGTGTGTTATCCACTGCACTCGGAAGCAGTTATGATACGTCTCACGGCGCTCTATTGATCGGTGATTTAGCGTTCTATCACGATAGCAACGCCTTGCAACTGTTAAAGCATCATCCTGGAAAATTTTCCGTCGTGATTGCTAACAATAACGGTGGAGGGATATTTTCCTTCCTCCCGCAGGCTTCTGTCGACACACAGTTGTTCGAAGATCTGTTCGGCACACCGCTTGATTTAAATATCCGTGGATTCGCTGACACATATGGCTTATCGTATCGTCTAATTGAACGACCGGATGAAATTCAAGAAGCGATTGAAGATGGCGTTCATTTAATCGAATTCCCATCGAATCGTGAGGAAAATGTGACGATCCATCGAGGTTGGACACAATCTGTCTGCGCTCGCCTCATCACGGAGAACGAATCATGAACATCGATTTACGTGGCGTACGTTATGAAGTGATTCATCGCGGTGAGGGAAAACCGGTATTATTTTTACACGGATTCACCGGAAACGCCCATTGGGTCGATTCGCTCCCTGCATTACCGATTCGTCTTGTGTCACCGTCGCTCCTCCAACACGGCGCAACGGAGCGCCCTTCAGTCAATCGTTCGACAATGAGTCAGCAAGTTAAAGATTTGTCCCGCTTACTGGATACGGACGACCGACCTTGGACAGTCGTCGGCTATTCACTCGGTGGGAGAATCGCATTGACACTCGCCGCATGCGACGAGCGTGTCGAACACGTCATCGGGATCAGCACGACCCCCGGTCTGCTCACTTCTAAGGAACGAGCCGCACGCCGCCGCCAAGATGCAGAATTGGCTCACTTGATTGAAACCAAGGGTATCGCTGCATTCGTGAATCGTTGGGAGAACCTTCCGCTTTGGCGACAGACGGAAGACATGAAACGTTCACTCCGAAAAGATCGGCTCGCCCAACACCCGAATGCCCTCGCAAACAGTTTGCGGTCAATCGGTACGGGACATATGCCGTCCTTATGGGGCACATTGCAGCGTCTCCCCCGTACCGACTTGATTGTCGGGTCAGACGATCTCAAGTTCAAAGCCATCGCAAGACACATGCAGGAAGAGCGACCAGATATTAAAATCTATGAAATTTCAAACGCAGGGCATGCTCCTCATATCGAGAATGCATCAGAGTTTGGTACAATAATAAAGAAATTGATTTTAGGGGGTATTTAAAATGGAATCAGTAGCGAACTGGACATCGGTCCGGACGTATGAAGACATTAAATATGAAACGTGGAACGGGATTGCCAAAATCACCATCAACCGTCCCGAAGTGCGCAATGCATTCCGTCCGTTGACGGTCAATGAATTGATTGATGCATTCGCTCGCGCGCGCGACGATAAAGAAGTCGGCGTCATCATCTTGACAGGTGAAGGCGAAAAGGCATTCTGTTCAGGTGGGGACCAAAAAGTTCGTGGACATGGCGGCTATGTCGGGGAAGATGAAATCCCACGCTTGAACGTCCTCGACCTTCAGCGCTTGATTCGTGTCATTCCAAAACCGGTCATCGCCATGGTCGCAGGTTTCGCAATCGGCGGAGGACACGTTCTTCATGTCGTCTGTGACTTGACGATTGCAGCGGACAATGCTCGCTTCGGACAAACAGGTCCTAAAGTCGGTTCGTTCGATGCAGGATACGGTTCTGGATACTTGGCACGGATTATCGGCCATAAGAAAGCTCGTGAAATCTGGTACCTTTGCCGTCAATACGATGCACAAGAAGCACTCGACATGGGACTCGTCAACACGGTGGTCCCACTCGATCAACTCGAAGCAGAAACGATCAAGTGGTGCCAAGAAATCTTACAACACTCACCTACAGCGCTTCGCTTCTTGAAAGCAGCAATGAACGCAGATACAGATGGTCTTGCCGGACTTCAGCAACTCGCTGGAGACGCAACGCTTCTCTACTACACGACAGATGAAGCAAAAGAAGGACGCGATGCGTTCAAAGAAAAACGTGACCCTGACTTCGGTCAATTCCCACGTTTCCCTTAATTGTTGAGAGAGTAGCGATTTCGCTACTCTTTTTTTGGAGGTGACAGCTATGTATGAATGGATTCGGAAACACCCAGCGTCACATCTCGCCCTTGTGACAGCTGACGATCGATTGACATGGGCAATGCTACGCACGGAAAGCCTTCAACTTGCCCAGTTCATCCATGAACAGACACCCACCGCCAAACGAATTGGCATATTCGCTAAAAACAGCAAAGACTATGTCATTGCCGTTCATGCAGTACATCTGCTCGGAAAAGTGCTTGTTCCGTTGAATACACGGCTGACCGAAGAGGAAGTGCGTACTCAGCTACAAACAGCAAAAGTGGACCTCCTTCTCGTTGACGTAGAAATCGATTCGTCTATCACCCAACTCCTGATCACACGCCGGACCACTTCATGTTTCACCGTGACCCATGAGTGGAATGAAGATGAAACCATGTCTCTCATGTTTACGTCCGGAACGACGGGTCGAGCCAAAGCGGTGCAACAGACGTACGGGAATCACCTCGCTAGTGCCCGAGCCGCTGAAGCGCATTTAGACTATCGTCCATCAGACCGGATGCTCGCGGTGACCCCGCTCTTTCACATGAGTGGACTGTCTCAAGTGTATCGGAGTGCCATCATCGGTTCGACGCTCTATGTCGAGCCACGATTCGATGTCGATCGAACACTTCACGTCATCGAGACAGAAGGCATCACCCAGCTATCACTCGTCTCAATTATGCTGCAACGATTGCTCGATGCTGGCCTGAAAAAGCACCGACTTCGCACGTTACTCGTCGGAGGCGGACCCGTCCCGCGCTCATTACTAGAAGAAGCAGAACGACGCAAGTTACCGATTGCTCAGACATACGGGATGACCGAGACGTGTTCTCAAGTCGCCACGCTGCTCCCGAGCGAAGCGCTCTCGCATATCGGTTCGAGTGGTCAGGCAATCGCCCCAACAAGTATTCGAATTAATTCGGACGGAGAAATCGAAGTAAAGGGACCAACTGTGACGAAGGGATACTTCGAACAACCTGAATCAGATGCTTGGACACCCGATGGTTATTGGCGAACGGGTGACCTCGGCACGATGAGGGATGGCTATTTATATGTACACGATCGCCGAACCGACCTTATTCTTTCAGGTGGTGAAAATGTTTATCCGGCTGAAATCGAAGCCGCCATGTTACGCTGTGCCGGTGTTCAAGACGTCGGCGTCACGAAACAGTCGCATCCGACTTGGGGAGAAGTCCCGATCGCCTTCGTCGTCGGCTCCTATGATCCAGCCGAGATGCAGCATGTTCTCGACTCACAGTTGGCTAAATATAAGCACCCGATCGCCATCCACTACGCACCGAATTTACCACGAAACGCGAACGGAAAATTAATGCGCCATCGCTTAAAGGAGCTACTGTCATGATCAAACGTGCTGAGCTTTCCATCGTCCCTTTGACGTTTAAACACCCGATTGTGACGGCACACGCCGTCTTATCTGTCCGAAGAACGCTTATCCTCCGTCTAGAGACCGTAGACGGTGTCATCGGATACGGAGAAGGTGCCGCTTTCGAAACACCTTGGTATACGGAAGAAACGACCCAATCCATGATCGATACGTCTAAACTAATTCTCAATTTACTGAAAGGGATGACGGTCACAACGGACGTGTTTCCGAACTTGGTCTCGTCCATCATCGGTCAGCACATGGCAAAGGCGATGTGGGAAAGTGCACTCTGGGAGATTGAAGCAACGCGCGCGAACAAATCACTCAAGTCATTCATGAGCGCCGGAGATTCCGTTTCCTGCGGACGAACAATCGGGATTGGGTTACTGAATCAAACGATGAAATCCATCGAGACGGCATTAGCTGACGGATTCGAACGCATCAAATTAAAGGCATCTCCTAATGAACTGGTTCCTGCCCTACGTGAGATTCGCGCGGTCTTCCCTGACGCGCCTCTCATGATTGATTTAAACGGAAGTGCGTCCGATCAACCGATGGAATGGTTCGAACAACTCGATGCCCATCGGTTATTGATGATCGAACAACCGTACCCAAGCCGACAATTCACAAAATCAGCGGCTCTCCAAGCAAAACTCACGACCCCCATTTGTCTCGACGAATCCATCACGTCTTATGACGACGTGGATACGATGGCACAGCTTGGTGCCGGAAAAATCGTCAACATTAAACCCGCACGTGTCGGTGGGCTTAGCGAGGCGCTCCACATTCGAAAACACGGAACGCCATACTGGGTCGGTGGCATGTATGAATCCGGTATCGGAAGATATCATACACTCTTGTTTGCTTCGTTAAGCGGCGCGAGCTTCCCCGCGGACATGTCAGGCACGAGCGCTTATTTCGAGCAAGATTTACTCGATACCCCGCTTGAAGTGGAGAATGGAAAGTTGACTCTTCCGGATTCCGTACAACCAGATTGGAATGTGATTGAACGGTTACGCGAAGAAGTGATTACATTGCAAACATGAAAAAGGTGCGGTTCACGAGAACCACACCTTTTTTACGTTAACGGAACGATCCCGTTAACACTTCATATCCATCTTCTGTGACAACAACTGTATGCTCGAACTGCGAAACAAGACTCTTGTTCGGAGTGAAGAGCGTCCAACCATCCTCTTCCGATTGATAGACGATTTCATCCTTTGTCGAGATGAACGTCTCAACAGCAATCACTTGCCCGGCTTTTAATAACTGATTTTCTTCTCGACTATAATAGTTCGAGATCGTCTCTGGCTCCCCGTGCAATGTCCGACCGAGACCGTGTCCGGCCAAGTTCCGGATGACCGTGAATCCATTCTTTCTCGCGTCAGCGTAAATTGCTTTCCCGATCTGATTGACTTTCACACCCGCCTTGACCTTGCTGAGTCCCGCTTCTAATGAAGTCAAGGATACTTCGACCAAACGTTCGTGCTGGGGTGACTTCGCCGCCCCCGCAATCACTGTACGTCCCGTATCGGCATAATATCCATCCTTCACAGCGGAGACGTCGACATTGACGATATCGCCCTCTTGAATGACTTCATCTCCCGGAATACCATGGGCAGCAACGTCATTGAGCGAGATACATGTGTAACCTGGAAATTCGTACATCGTAATCGGTGCAGAAGCTGCACCTTCATCTTCTAAAATACGTTGCCCGATCGCATCTAATTCTTTTGTCGTCATACCGGGCTTGACGGCTTTCGCCATCTCATCTCGCGCAAGTGCGACGATTCGCCCGATTTCGCGCAGTGCATCGTAATCATAATCTAGCATCGTCCATCTTCCTTTCAATCCAATAATCGGTTTTGATATAAATACTCCTCGGATATGTCGGCAAATAAGAACATGCCGTCCGGTAACGGATAGCTAAAGGTTCGCGTCACTTCGTTTGAACTGAAATCACGATAGTCTCCCGATAAATAGCCACGCCCTCGAACATCCATCGCCGCCATCGTCTGAATGAAATACGGTCGGAAACTCCAGTTATAGCCTCGATACGTATTATCGACACGCCATTCTCCATTCACGCAGTAAACGTTCGCACTCGTCTGGAAACCTGTCTTATCCGTTATATAATAACGAACAAACACCTCTTCCAGTTTTGGGGCGATGAATTGAATCCACTCGTCTTTCTTGTCTCTCGACCATTTTCCGGATTGAACTAGTTCACCAATGCGGCGATGTAACTCAAATTCAAGCTCGTACAAGCGATTCAATCGTTTCTGGTCATGTAAAAAGAAGGAAGGCACTTCTTGTGCCAACACACCCATACCTTTGATTTCTCGTTGGGGAATCTCATCTTCCAAGCCTAGTAGGCCACCCATGTAATACCGACCACCGTGCTGCCACGCGTAACGAAGCTGTCCGATGTGGTTGATGGATTTGTAAAGAAGCGGTGCACCAAGCTTCGAAGCAATATACTCCATCGTCTGAAGCATGTTCGGATAGGTGACCGATAACGTCTTTTTCTCGACCATCGTGCCAAGGTCGACGAGCAATAATTCTGGCGCAAGCGTCATGATGTCTTCGATACTCGTGGATTCGGCAAAGTCTAATGCAATTTTCAATCCATAGGACCGATAGTATTGAATGACACGTGACAATCGCGGGACGTCGACTAAGTCCGTCCCTTGTAAGGTCACATAAATACGGTGTAACGGAAAATTCAATTCGCGTAGTGGGGCTAAAAAGGCTTCTCCCCCTTCTTCGAGAATCCATTCCGACCGGCATCTGAACGTGACGAATGGTTTGACGTCACGAAGTTGCGCTGCCGCGAGTTGCTCCATTCGTTGGGCGATGTCTAATTGATACTCGAGGGGAACGTCATCATCATAAAAAAACGGTGTCAATGATTCGCCTCGGAATCGTCCATGTACCATATATCCTTCCACTTGAAACGTCGCCGCTCCAAGGATTGGTTCATACGTCACCATCACTTCTTCAGGATGGACCATCACTTCTACCGCATCCACAATTCATCACCTCTTCGTTAAATGCGAAAACGAGCTACAATCAGCTCGTTCGCGTGTGTACATACATATAGGCACCGAAACAAGCAATAAAATAGGCGATACTCACCACGCCATATGCAATGCCCATCTTTCCGCCTACTCCAATGGCTAACACTAAAAAAATCATCGCTCCAAATAACAATGTCGCCACGGGGATATAACGAAAGTTAGGACGGTCTGTCTTTGACACGATTGGTTTGAGTGCGATTACACAACCAAGCAGCACAAGGAGACCGAAACTTAATTCCACCATCCGTTGACACCTCATCCTTCTATCTCTACTCAACTAGTGTAGCACGACACAATAAAAAATGCCGCAAATCCACTTAGGGAAATGCGGCATTTCACGATGATTAGTCACGCGGACGGCGTGGACCACGGTCATCCGAGCGACGACGATCGTCACCACGGAATGATCCTTTACGGTCTCCACTGCGTCCATCACGACGTTCGCCACCGCGTCCACCACGACGATCGCCACCACGGCCACCGCCACCGCCACCGCCACGACGGTCGTTACGACCACGGTATCCACCGCGATCGCCACCACGGCCACCTTGGCGTTTCACACGAACTGGTTCAGCGTACGAGATTTCAACAGGTGTTGAATCTGGCTCTTTCGTCAATCCACGAAGGGCAGCAGCGAGAATTTCAACTGCTTCGTACTCTTCAAGAAGCTCTGTCGCAAGTTGCGTGTAAGCTTTGAAGTCGCCCGCTTGAACGCGTTCGATCAACTCTTCAGCTGCTTGCTTTTGATTTCCTTCAAGTACTTCCGCGATTGTCGGTACGTGACGACGGTTCATCTTCTTGTTTGTCACACGCTCGATTGCCTTCACTTGTCCAAATTCACGTGGCGTGATGAACGTGAGGGCTGTACCTGTCTTACCTGCACGGCCTGTACGACCAATGCGGTGTACGTAGCTCTCTGGGTCTTGTGGTACATCGAAGTTGTAAACGTGTGTGACACCTGAAATATCAAGTCCACGTGCAGCTACGTCAGTCGCTACCAAGATATCGATTGTTCCGTTTTTGAAACGACGAATGACTTGGTCACGTTTCGATTGCGTTAAGTCTCCGTGAAGACCGTCTGCAGTGTATCCGCGTTTGATGAGGGCTTCTGTCACTTCATCTACACGTTTCTTCGTACGAGCGAAGATGATGCTGAGTTCTGGTGAATCGATGTCGATCAAACGGCAAAGTGTATCGAATTTTTGACCTTCACGCAATTCGAGGAATTGTTGGTTGATGTTCTCAACTGTCATTTCTTTCGCTTTCACTTTGATGATTGTCGGCGACTTCATGAAGCGCTCAGCAATCTTTTTGATTTGTGGTGGCATTGTCGCTGAGAAGAGAAGCGTTTGGCGCTCTTCAGGAAGACCAGCCAAAATCGTTTCGATATCTTCAACGAAGCCCATATTGAGCATTTCATCTGCTTCATCCAAGATGACTGTTTGAATGTCATCGAGTTTGATTGTCTTACGTTTCATGTGGTCCATGAGACGTCCTGGTGTCGCTACGACAATTTGCGGGTTCTTTTTCAAACCACGGATCTGACGGTCGATTTGTTGACCACCGTATACTGGAAGTGCGTATACGCGCTTCGTTTCACCGATTTTGTTTAATTCTTCTGCAACTTGAATCGCAAGTTCACGTGTCGGTGCAAGAACGAGTGCTTGGACTTGACGCGCCTTTGAATCGATTCGCTCAATTGTCGGAATACCGAAAGCTGCTGTTTTCCCTGTACCTGTTTGTGCTTGTCCTAATACGTCCACTCCCGTGAGTGCGACAGGAATTGTCTCAGCTTGGATCGGTGTAGCTTCCTCGAAGCCCATTTTGTGTACACCTTTTACTAATGCTTCACTTAATTGTAAGTCTTGAAATTTTGTCAAATTATATTCTCCTTTGTTCATACAAAAAACGTCTGAGTTCAGTTTGACAGATCTACAGACGTTTTCTCAATGTTTCCTCATAGTCAACTTTATTAACTATAACGTATTTCTTCCTAAAATGAAAGAAATACATTTTTAAACTTTCATGTCACCTGAACATGAGTTATCTTATTTCAATTTATAGCCGTTGTCGAGCTTTTCAACTTGCTTGTCTTTCAACAGTTTTCCAAGCGCTCGTTTAAATGCTGCTTTACTCATTCCGAATTCACGGTCGATGACGTCAGGTGATGTCTTATCACCGTATGGCATTTGGCCACCACGTTCTTCAATATACGAGAGGATGCTCGCCGCATCACCATCAATCGCCTCATAGGCACGTGGCTTCATCGAAACGAGGACCGTACCGTCTTGTTTGACCTGCGTCACACGGACGGTCAACTGTTCTCCGAGACGTGGCCAACGCGTCATCTCAGCCTCATGCAAGAAACCGAGTGATTCCCCTTCGACCCATACGTTGACGCCCACTTCGCGTTTATTGACGACGATGGCCTGCACGTCCTGGTTGTTCCATTCTTCTTTCGACGGTCGTGCCAACAAGTTCAAGAACGCATATGGTGCAGGGTCCCCAAGCAAACGTCCTTTTTGGTCATACTTCAATCGAATACACAATTGATCGCCCGTTTGTGGCCAATATGATCGGTTCTCCGGTAAGTCATCCATCGAAACGAGAACGTCCTTTTGAATTCCGATATTCACGAAGACCCCTGTGTTATACCGAACGCCAGTCACTTCAAACCATTCATACTCATCAAATGAAACGGTCGGAATCGTCATCGTTGATGCGAGACGTCCTTCTGAATCATGATATAAGAAGACACGAACCGTTTGACCGATTGTCACTTCTTCTGTTTGTTCTTTACGGTGAAGGAGCACCTCTTCGCGGCCGTTACTAATGAATACTCCAAAATCAGCAGAACGTTCCGCGACTAAATCTACTACTTCTCCTGCGCGCAATGCCATTACACCCACATCCTTTTCTAAGCTATTACTGTCAGTATACCTATCTACACACGTTCCTAATCATATCATGTTCTCTTTCAACATTTTGAATAAATGTGTCGAAAATGTGAACGTGTTTTGAGACTGTTGAAATCATGATTGTTTACAGAACTTACATGATTTATTAAAATTTTGTGACAATTTTGTGAACGTGTTTTTTTCTGCTAGTATCCTTTTTTTGAAAACGTTATTATATAGGAAGTGTCCAGTATAGATAAGGTTTCATTTAGGATTGATCGGGGGATAATAAATGTTTGATATACAGTCTCGTTCTTTTGCAAAGCGTTTTACAAAAGGATTGCTTGTCGCCTTTTTCGCATTACTCGCATCTCTCAGTTTTATTTTCTCAAACGGTGTCGACACGAATGTATCGTCATCCTCGACTTACATGACTCAAGAGTAAACGCCATTCAGCCCACTGAAGGCGTTTTTTTCTTTGCAATACATAACAGGATTTCCCTTCAAAAAGTCGAATACGATTAAAAGACCATGCCTTTTTCTTTCATACCTTTAAGAAAAGGAGACTCCGCTATGATTTTTTATTTTCTCACGTCCATTTTATCAATCGTAGGACTTGCTTTTTTGTTCCAGACCGAATTGTACAAAGATCCAATCGGAACATTTTTATTTGCCGTTCTAATTGCGATGGGACTCTCTTCCTTCAAACAACTCTTCATGCAGGCAAATGAGTATTTTGTAGAAAGACGGAACCAGAAACGGATCAAACGAGTCGTCGACAGAATGCACTCCACGACTCGAAAACGCTCTACATAACGCTCGTCTTCCCTCGCCACATTTGGTATCCTATGTAGGAACAGACATCGTACAATGGATTTATAATCGCAGGAGGCACATAACCGTATGAATGAAATCCCGTTATCGAATGAATGGCTACTTCGTTATTCACCTGTCATGGAGCTTTGGTTAAAAGAGGACGGTATTTTGCTTGTCGATGATGACAACCGAATCCGTCTCACTCTCGAAATCGGAAGTGATCAGGCCATGCAAATCAAAAGTATCGAGCAAGACGGCGCCTATTTCGTCGTCGATCCTGTGAATAAACGCATTACGTTCGAGCTCGAAGAAGAGGAAGAAGAGAGCGATTCTCGCTTTTGGGAATAAGGATTCATGCCGAAGGGTCGGATTCTCGTCAAGAGAAGAAGACTCTTTCTTGTTGTCATCATGAGAGGAGAGAATAGAATGATTCGAACAGCTGTATGGTTTTTCTCATTTTTTGCCGTATTACCGATCACCGTCCCGTTTTTACAGAAGGCGAAAAAAATCGAAACGCCAAAGCGTTACCGTTACGTACAAGATATCGCTTATAAATGGGCACAGTTTCTACTGAAGATTGCGGGTGCAGACATCCGTGTCCACGGTCAAGACCAGATTCCGGATGAACCCGTCGTCTACGTGTCGAACCACCAAGGAAACTTCGATGTCCCGATTATGTTGACCGCCACGAAACGACCGAAAGCGTTTATCTCGAAAATCGAGGTTCAAAAATTCCCGATTATTCCACGTTGGATGGAATTGATGGGGTGTATCTTCATCGACCGGAGTGACCGTCGTCAATCGATTCAAGCCATTCGTTCCGGCGTCGAAACAATTCAATCCGGTCAATCAATGATTGTCTTCCCAGAAGGCACACGCTCAAAAGGTGGACCGATGAAGGAGTTTAAAGCCGGAAGTTTGACGCTCGCCACCTCAAGTGGTGCGAAAATCGTTCCAGTCGCGATTCAAGGCAGTTATAGATTGTTAGAAGCCAAAAATCGAATCACCCCGGCAACGGTCGATGTCACGTTCCTACCTGCGATTGATCCGGCTGATTTGCCGAACAAGGAAATCGCAGCAACGGTCGAGGCGGCCATTCGTCAACAGCTTGAAGGAGAGAACGCATGAGTTTATTAATGATTGAAGGCATTCATAAAGAGTTTGCCGACAAAGTCTTATTTGATGATGTGACGATGACAATCCATCCCGGAGACCGTATCGGGATTATCGGCGTGAACGGTTCGGGGAAATCGACGTTCATGAAAATCATCGCCGGTACCGAGACAGCAGATCGAGGCACGATGCAACATCCGAACGATTATCGGATTCGCTACTTGACTCAAACGGTTCAATTCGACGAAGGACAAACGATCCTTGACGCTTTATTCACAAGTGATACTCCTTCCGTTCAAGCGTTGAAACAGTTCGAGCGCGCCAGACAAGCACTCGAAGCGAACCCGACAAGTGAGCAGTTACTTGAACGCTTCATGAAAGCCCAACAGGCCGTCGATGCCGCAGACGCTTGGGAAACGGAAGCAAAACTGAAGTCGATTTTAAACCGGCTCGGTCTTCCTGACGTGTCAATCGATGTGAACGCCTTGTCTGGGGGGCAACAAAAGCGAGTCGCGCTCGCCGCAGCGTTACTCGATGAAGCGGACTTATTGCTCTTAGATGAGCCGACGAACGAACTGGATGCCGATACAATCGCATGGCTCGAAACGATGCTTGCCGATTACCGGGGAGCGATCCTGCTCATCACCCACGACCGCTATTTCTTGAATCGTGTCACGAATCACATTTTGGAGATTGCGGATGGAACGAGTTACTTCTATAACGGGAACTATGAACTCTTTCTCGAGAAGCGTGCCGAGCGAAAAGCTCGGGCACAATCGATGGAACAGAAACGACAAAATATATTACGTCGCGAACTCGCTTGGTTGCGTCGTGGCGCGAAAGCCCGGACAACCAAACAAAAGGCACGCATTCAACGTGTCGAAGACTTGAAACATCAAGAGAGCTTAGCGGAAGACGAGACGCTCGACGTCTCGGTCGGATCTCGCCGACTTGGTAAAAAGGTCATCGAAGTCGAAGATTTATCTTTCGGATACGATGACTCCCTTCTCATTCGGCAGTTCAATTGGATTTTCGGTCGCCGTGAACGCTACGGGATCGTCGGCCCGAACGGGAGTGGGAAATCAACGCTCATGAACTTGCTCGCCAAGCGCCTAGAACCGATAAACGGTACGATTGTGCACGGAGAAACCGTTCATTTAGGCTACTACGGACAACAAGTCGAATTTGAAGACGAGTCACGACGGGTCATCGATGAGATCGAACGCATCGCCAAAGTCATCCACACGCCGGACGGCGAGGTCATCACGGCGGGGCAAATGCTCGAACGTTTCCTTTTCTCACCGGACGCGCAATATAAACCAATTGCGAAGCTATCTGGTGGCGAAAAACGGCGTCTCGTCCTGCTTCGAATTCTCATGGATGAACCGAACGTCTTATTCCTTGATGAACCGACGAACGATTTGGACACGGAAACGTTGTCTGTTTTAGAAGACTATTTGGAGTCCTTCCCAGGTACAGTCATCGCCGTCAGTCACGACCGCTATTTCTTAGACCGGATCGCCGGACAGTTGATCGCTTTCGAAGATGGGGTCATCCAGGTGTATCACGCAGAATATAGTGACTATTTGGCCATGCGTCAAGAAGAGGTTCGTCAAGTGAAGAAAGAGAAAGAACCTAAAGAGAAAAAGGAACGCGTGAAGTCTGAAGTCGTGAAATTCACCTTCAAAGAACAGAAGGAATGGGACACGATCGAAGAAGACATCGCCGCACTTGAAGAACAGATTGAAGCGCAGGAAGCGACGCTTGCATCAGCGGGCAGTGACCTTGGTAAAGTCAATGAGTTGTATGCGACGATTGCAGAACTGAAAGAAACACTCGATGCGAAGATGGAACGTTGGACCTACCTATCAGAAATCGATGAACAAATACAAGCACAGAAAAAAGGCTGACCTCCACATAAGGTAGCCTATCAAATGAAATGAACAAGAGATGGATTTCCGATATTTGTTCCGGAAATCCATCTCTTTTGATTATTTCACTTTGATGATGATTTTGCCTTTGGCATGCCCTTCTTCTCCATAGTCATGAGCAAGTTTCGTATCTTCTAAATCAAAGACCCGGTCAATCACAGGTTTCAGTTCGCCTTTTTCAACAGCTTCCGCAATTTTTTTCAAACGCTCCCCCGTTGGTTGCATGAAGACGTACTCGGCACGGACCTTCGCCTGTTTGGCTTCCTCTTCATTTGGTGGTGTGGAGATGGAGACGAGCATCCCATTCTCTTTAAGCATTTGGTAGAGTTTGCTCTGCCCGTCGCCCCCCATCGTATCGAATACGAAATCAATATCGCGGACAGTATCTGCCGGGTCTTGTTGTTTATAGTCGATGACCTCGTCGGCTCCAAGTTTTTTGACCCAATCTACGTTCGGCGTGCTTGTCGATGTGACGACATACAAACCGTGTGCTTTCGCGAGCTGGATGGCTACCGTTCCGACACCACCTGAACCGGCTCCGATGAAGATTCGACCACCCGGTTTGGCATCCATCACTTCGAACATGACTTGCCATGCCGTATGCGCGACGAGCGGCAGTGAAGCGGCCTCCTCAAAACTAAGCGAAGCTGGTTTTTTGACGACAAGATGGGAATCGACTGCGACGTACTCGGCATATGTGCCTTGGCGCGCGATTTCTGGTCGGCTAAACACTTCATCTCCAACCTTCAATTCGGTCACATTCGCCCCAACTTCTTTGATGACACCCGATACATCCCACCCGATAACGAGCGGCATCTCGTAATGGAGCATTTCTTTCAAGTATCCTTCACGGAGCTTCCAATCGACCGGATTGACGCTTGCGGCATGAACTTCAATTAATACGTCATCTGCACCGATTGCCGGTTGTTCAAGTTTCCCTACTTTGAACTCATCCGACCCGCCATACTGTTCGATATATGCTGCTTTCATCTCATCATCCTCCTTTGATTGACTCACTTCTAGTTGGTTCCCATTTTATTTCTCTTACAAACGAAAAAAGCACACCGTAGAAACGGTGTGCTCAGACTGACTGATGGGTCATATAGCTATAGACATACACATCATGAGATTGTCCACGCTGACGCATATAGTTATGTAGTCGACCTTCTTGAACGAATCCATTCTTCTCCAACATGCGTTGGGATGCAAGATTCTCGACGTAGACGATGGCACCGACCCGTTCAATTTCACACGTCACGGCAAACTGAAGCGCTGCGTGAAGGGCTTCGGTCGCATAACCCGAACGCCAATACTCCAGTTTGAGTTCATAACCGATCTCGGCACGCCGATGCGACGGTGCCCGATTGTGAAACCCGATTGTTCCGATTAATACGTTGGATTCGCGATGCTCGATGGCAAAACGGATGATCGCACCTGTTTCGATTTGTGCGAGCATATGCGTCAGCATCTGTTCCGTTTCTTCTAACGTCCGATGTGGCTCCATTCCGTAGTGGCGTAGCACGTGTTCATCTGAAAAGATGGCGAATACGTGCGGACCGTCCTCCATTTGGAGAGGTCGCAGTCGGAGGCGCTCCGTTTCAATCACAGGGAGACGGTTCATCCTTTACTGACCAAGTTATGTTGGAACGCATAGACGACTGCCTGGGTCCGGTCATAGACGTCAAGCTTCGTCAAGATGTTCGACACGTGTGTCTTCACTGTTTTGAGTGAGATGAACAATTCGTCCGCAATCACTTGATTCGACTTGCCTTCCGCCATCAGTTGCAAGATTTCTCGTTCACGGGCAGTGAGACTCTCATGAAGTGTCATTTCCGGATGACGCAGTCGTTCGAGCATCTTTCCTGTTACCTGGGCGGCCATGACCGGATTGCCGGCAGCGGTTTGACGAATCGCATCTGCGATTTCATTTGCATTCGCTGTCTTGAGGACATAGCTCATCGCACCGGCTTCGATGACGGGATACACTTTCTCATCATCCAAGAAACTCGTCACGACCAAAATCTTCGCTTCTTTCCAACTTGCTTTAATTCGTTTCGTCGATTCGACTCCGTCAACGGGCTCCATCACCAAGTCCATAAGGACAACGTCCGGCTTCTCCGCAATCGCAAGCTCGGCTCCCGTTGCTCCGTCCGATGCTTCGCCGACGACTTCGATGTCCGGTTGTGTCGATAAAAAGGCAGATACGCCCGCCCGAACCATTTCATGATCATCAATTAATACAACTCGAATCATCATTACCCCTCCACTTGTTGTTTCACACGTACTTCAATTTGTGTCCCGACATTCGGCACACTGACCAATCGCAACGTTCCACCGACTTCTGCCGTACGCTCTCTTATCGATTGTAATCCATATGAGGCGACTTGTGTATCGTCCACATTAAATCCGATTCCGTCATCGTTAATCTTTAAGATGACCGTCTGTTGCACGGTTCGCATCTCGATTTCTAAACGAGTCGCTTTGGCGTGTCGTAACGTGTTACTAATCGCTTCCTGAACAATCCGAAACAGTTCATTTTCAGTGTGCCGGGAGAGCTTCACTTCCTCTAAACGCCAGACGAGCTCGGTCGATTGTTTACGAGACAGTTCTTCTAACAAGCGTTCAATTCCCGTCTTTAGTGTCATGCCTTCTAGTTCGACCGGCCGAAGTTGTAACAGCAACGAACGCATCTCTGCCTGTGCGGTCTGCGCCATGAGCTCGACTTGTTCCATTTGTTTACTCGCGAGTTCTGGTTTCGTCTGCATCGTCTGTTTGACCGCTGTCGTCATCATCGAGATGGCATAGAGCTGTTGACTCACCGAATCATGAAGTTCTCGTGCGACGCGACGTCTTTCTTCGACGACGGCCTCACTCCGCGCCTCTTCCACACTGACCGGACGCTCACCGACTCGCTTCGCCATCTCGACCATCTCTTGGCGCTGTTTCGATACGCGGACGATTCGTTCGAGTGTATCTCGGTATGGGGACATCGGGCGGAAGGTGATGTCTTTTTGGTTCTCCAGTTTCCAAAGGGCATTGGCGACTTCCCGAAAGTCTCGGCGCAAATAAAAATACGAACCGACGCCAAAGATACTTCCGATCAAGACGGCAATCACTAGAATGGACACACCGAAAGGCAACCCTTCTTCACGCGAAAATAAATCGCTCAATGAAGTCGAGTCACCTATGAGAAACGCTACAGTAATCAAGAAAGCCGTCAACAAGCTACTAAACAGTTGATGCCAGACGACCGTTCGTGGATAAGAATCTTTTTTCATACCGTCATCACCTCGACACTTCCGCTCATGAGCACGATATGAATCCGGACTTTTCGTGTAGCCTGGACATAATCATCAGACGCTGTATAGAAGCGACGATTGAACACCGGCGAATAGTTCGAGTCATCGACCTGCACTTTACCGAACCCGATCGATGCGTCAATCGAATAGTCATATCCCGCAGGAATGAGAATTCGAATGTCTCCCGCAAGTCCATTGAGGAGTAAGAACGTCTCTCCTTCCGGAATGATGGCTTGTGACAAATCCATCTCAACGTCCCGTAGTAAAAAGAACTCATTCGTATCACGTAACACATAGTGCCCCGATTCCTTCATCCCAAATGAGAAGGCTTGTTCTTGACGAAGGGGTGTCCGGATTTTCGATTCGACCGGTCGATTCTTATAGAGTCGATAGCCGAATAACAGGAGGAGTCCGGAGAGCACGAATCCGAATGCCGCAGATGAGAAAATCAAGCCAATCAAGAGGATTCCCCCAATTGCGTAAAAAATATAGCTAGCAGACTGCTTCCCCCGACGACTGAACCGTCGACCGATGTAGAGGAGAAGCAGCGGGAGGATCATGCTGAATAAGACGCTATTCCCACCCGTCACGATATCGATGAAGAGTCCGACTGAAAATAAGATAATCATAAATCCAATGATTTGACGTGTGTTCCAACGTTCCATGTCCATTCCCCCTTTCTGTTCATATGTATGAAGCAAAGAAAGCGATGACCTTGTTCAGGTCATCGCCGAACCATCGCCTCACTCTTGTTTAAAGCGACGCTCCAGTTCTTTCAATTTTGCTTCAAAATCATCTTCATCTTCCTGCGTGTCTTGCTTCTCTTCGGCAGGTTGTTCTTTCTTTTCTTCCTCAGTGAATGGATGCGACTGAGACGTATTTTGACCAAAGATTTGGTCGAGTGCCCCTTTTAACAAGTCTAGGTTTTCGCGCATCGCAAACTCATAACGTTTATTTTGCATCTCATCGAGTTTGAGTTTCATCTCGAGCGCACGACGCTCTAATGTATCTAACTCGCGCTCACCTTCGTCAATCAATCCTTCAAAGTAACGGTACTGTTCCCCGTAATGTTTGGATTCGAGTGCCGCACGTTCTGCCAACTTTTCTTCCCCGGCTTGTTTCGCCAGTTCTGTTTGCTCATATCGTTTATCTGCCATCTTCTTGGCATCATCACGTTTTTCAGCAAGTTCTGCAAGCAATGTACGTTGACGTTCCACGAGTCGTTCAACCGACAACGCTTCCTTCTCCGCTCCACGGATATGACGGTTCAATTCCGCTTCTCCACTTGAACGTGGCATCTCTTTATCCTGATACTTCTTCACTTCTTTCGAAATTTCTTTCGTCAATTCATTCGCTAATTCACGAAACTGATCAAACGGTGTCTTCATGGTGAATCCTCCTTATGAAATCTCAACGACGATTAACAAATTTTTGCCACACTTGATCAAACTGCTGGAAGCTGCTCCGGCCGGCACGCGTTCCGTCTGCATTTAAAATCTCGACATCCGGGTCGCGTTTTTCACTTGTATACATCATATACCCTTTAAACAACAACCACGCGACAATGATTCCGACGAGCGCCCAAATGTTTGAGAGCATCGTCCCAATCCCAATGACGGCAAGGATCCCGAAACCAACTTTAGCACCGATGTGTGTCACAGCCTGAAAACGGACTCCAGCCCAAAGCGTCAAGAGCGCTCCTAATCCGAATAAAATCATATTCGGTAAAGAACCGATCAACACGAGCACTAGAGCGATCGCGGCCACGATGAACAACACCTTTTTCACTTGGTGATTCATCTGTCATCCCTCCTTGTTAAGTACACTCTTATCATAATACGTTATTTGACATAGGTCGACGAGCGGAAGGCTTGTTTCACCTCGGTCTTTAGACTGAGATGGTACCGTTTCCAATAACTGTGGTACACTAATGCTATCGAACAACGAAAGGATGATGTTTTATGAGCAACATGATGCATGCACGTAACCAAATGTCAGCAAATCGGAGGGCTGTCGTCCTCCATCACTAAAAGGAGGATTCTTTTTGAATCAACAAACTGAAACGGGACGTGTCACGGCACAGTTCCAACATCTTTATACGGTATCAATCGGAGAAAACGCCTATATGTGCGGGGTTTCCGGAAAATTTCGACATGCCGCGACGAGCGAACGGGATTACCCGGTCATCGGCGATTATGTCACGATTCAAGTTCGCGAGCATGGTCAAGGTACGATTCACCATCTCCTTGAGCGTCGGACCGTTCTTTCACGAGCGGCCGCCGGCAACGAGACACGTGAACAACTGATCTGCGCGAACGTCGACTACGTCTTGATTACGATGGCGTGTGGACACGACTTCAACATTCGTCGCCTAGAACGCTATACGCTAGCCGCTTGGGACACCGGGGCAATCCCAATCATCGTCTTGACAAAGACCGATCAAGTCGACTCCGTCGACACATTGCTCGAAGACATTCAAGTGAACGCACCTGGAATTCAAGTATTCCCCGTCAGTGCTGTAACGGGAAAAGGTGTGGCTGAACTTCGTCACGCATTGCCGAGTGAGAGCACAATCGCCTTCGTCGGTTCGTCCGGCGTCGGAAAATCTACGCTGACGAACGCCCTCGCCCACGAGACACTTGCCGTCACACAAGCCGTCCGGGCGCAGGACGAGCGCGGAAAACATACGACGACACACCGCGAACTGTTCAGAATCGACGACTTATACGTCATCGATACACCAGGGATGCGAGAATTCGGACTATGGGAAGGAAGCGAGCACCTCGATGAGACGTTTCGCGATATCGAAGCACTTGCCGAGACATGCCGCTTCCGCGACTGCTCACATCAGAAAGAACCGGGCTGTGCCGTCCAAGAGGCACTCACGAGCGGTACGCTAGATGCGAAACGCTATGCGAGCTACTTCAAACTTGAGCGAGAGCTTCTCTATATGGAGAAAAAACAGGCAGAACATGCCCGCGTCCTAGAAAAGAAGAAAAAGCGAGTGTAACGTAAAGCAAGCGCAGACCACATCGGCCTGCGCTTGCTTTTTTATACGGTTCCCTGCAAAATCCCTTCTGCCCATTCGACTTCATCGGATGTCGGGGGCTTCGTGCCTTTAAGCGGATAATCGAGTCCGAGCGCCTCCCATTTGTAGACGCCCATCTCATGATAAGGCAAAATCTCGACTTTCTCGACATGGTCTAGCTTTTGAATGAACGCGGCCGTGCGACGAAGCGCACCTTCTTCGAGCGTCCATCCAGGTACAAGGACGTGGCGAATCCACATTTTCGTTCCGCGCTCGGAAAGGTGTTCGGCAAGCGCGAGCGTGTTGGCATTGCTACGTCCCGTTAGCTTTTTACACATGTCGTCGTCGATATGCTTGATATCGAGCAAGACAAGATCGGTGTGATCTAAAATCGCATCCAAATTAGGAGGTCGGAGCGCACCAGACGTATCAAGTGTCGTATGAAGCCCATGCTTTTTCGCTTCACGCAGCAGCGCCTCTAAAAATTCAGGTTGCGCGAGTGGGTCGCCACCAGAAATCGTGATGCCGCCTTTCGATGCGTCCATGAACGGACGGTAGCTGAGCGCCTCTTGAATGACGTCTTCAGCCGAGCGGTGATTATTCTTTTTGAAATCCCACGTATCTGCATTATGGCAATAGAGGCAACGTAACGCACAACCTTGTAAAAAGACGATAAAGCGAATACCAGGGCCGTCAACTGTTCCAAATGATTCGACCGAATGTACATATCCCATTGTCATCGAAATGACCTCCTAACGAATGAGCGGCCCTCCGTAGAAGGCCGCTAAGCCTTTATTTACAACGAACCATGGAACGTACGGTTGATGACGTCGATCTGTTGCTCACGTGTCAACTTGATGAAGTTGACCGCATATCCTGATACACGGATTGTGAGTTGTGGATATTCTTCTGGATGTTCCATTGCGTCGAGAAGCGTCTCGCGGTTGAAGACGTTAACGTTCAAGTGATGTCCTTTGTGCTCTCCGCTCATGTACCCATCGAGAAGCGCCGCCAAGTTGAGTTCGCGTGCGATTTCTTCTTTTCCGAGTGCTTTCGGTACGATTGAGAACGTGTAAGAGATTCCGTCTTGTGCGTGTTCAAATGGAAGTTTCGCAACAGATGAGAGCGATGCAGCCGCACCTTTTGTATCCCGTCCATGCATTGGGTTGGCACCTGGAGCGAATGGTTCACCCGCACGACGACCGTCTGGCGTATTTCCTGTTTTCTTACCGTAGACGACGTTCGATGTGATCGTGAGGACCGATTGCGTATGAAGTGCGTCACGATATGTTTTATGTTTCCGTACTTTCTCCATGAATGATTCGACGAGTTCGACGGCGATTGCATCGACACGGTCATCATTGTTTCCGAATTTCGGGAAGTCCCCTTCTGTTTCGAAGTCGACGATGATTCCTTCTTCATTACGGATCGGTTTGACGTTTGCGTATTTGATTGCTGAAAGACTATCCGCCGTTACCGAGAGACCCGCGATCCCACAAGCCATCGTCCGTAAGATTTCAGGATCGTGAAGCGCCATTTCGATTCGTTCATACGCATATTTATCGTGCATGAAGTGAATGACGTTGAGCGTATTCACGTATAGCTCTGCCAACCAGTCGAGCGTCCGGTCAAAGTCGGCATATACTTTTTCGTACGTAAGCACGTCTTCTGTGTTCATTTCCCAAACTGGAGCGATTTGAGCACCGCTCTTCTCGTCACGACCGCCGTTCATGCTATAAAGGAGAGCCTTCGCCATGTTGGCACGCGCACCGAAGAACTGCATTTGTTTCCCGATCTTCATCGGTGACACACAACATGCGATGCCGTAGTCATCACCGAATTGTGGCATCATCAAGTCATCGTTCTCATATTGAATAGCCGAAGTTTCAATCGACATTTTCGCACAGTATTGTTTGAATCCTTCTGGAAGTTTCGTCGACCAAAGGACCGTCAAGTTTGGTTCTGGAGCTGGTCCGAGGTTCGTGAGTGAATGCAAGAACCGGAATGAACTCTTCGTGACGTTCGAGCGACCGTCTTGACTCATCCCACCGATTGATTCTGTCACCCAAGTCGGGTCACCTGAGAATAATTCATTGTAGTCCGGTGTCCGTAAGAATTTGACGATTCGAAGTTTCATGATGAAGTGGTCAACGATTTCTTGGACGTCTGATTCTGTTAAGCGACCCGTTTCAAGGTCACGTTCAGCGTATACGTCAAGGAAGGTCGAGACGCGACCGAGTGACATCGCGGCACCGTTTTGTTCTTTGATGGCAGCAAGATACGCCAAGTATACCCATTGATATGCTTCTTGCGTATTTTCCGCAGGACGACCGAGGTCAAATCCATATGCAGCTCCGAGTTGTTTAAGTTCTTGGAGGGCACGAAGTTGTTCATTCAGTTCTTCCCGATCGCGGATGTCAGACTCAGATAAGAACCCGCCGCGTTTCGCTAAATCCTTTTTACGTTCTGCCATCAAGAAGTCAATTCCATAGAGAGCGACGCGACGATAGTCACCGATGATGCGTCCACGACCGTAAGCATCTGGAAGCCCCGTGATGATCCCTGATTTACGAGCGGCCCGCATTTCAGGCGTATAGGCATCGAAGACACCTTGGTTATGTGTTTTACGAATCTCTGAGTAAATTTTTGTGATTTCTTCGTCTGGCTCGAAACCATATGATTCGAGTGCCGCATCGACCATACGAATGCCGCCATTCGGGTGAATCGAACGTTTGAACGGTTCATCCGTCTGAACGCCAACGACTTTCTCTAACTCTTTGTTTAAGTAACCTGGTCCATGCGATACGATGGTCGATGGTGTGTGTTGATCGACGTCCCAGACGCCTCCACGTTCACGCTCTTCTTTTGTTAGTTCCATCACACGATTCCAAAGAACATTTGTCGCTTCGGTCGGACCTGCTAAAAACGCATCGTCTCCTGTGTACTCATGACGGTTCAAACGGATAAACTCACTGACATTTACTTCATTCGTCCACTGACCAGGGACAAAACCTGACCATGCGGATTTGATTTCGGTTGCCATGTTGATTCACTCCTCATTCTCGAAAGTAACTGCGTGTTATCTATACTGTGAGTGTACGTGAAAACGTGAACAATATGTTTTACATTCTTGTGAAACTTGTAACAATCTTATGAACGTGATGAAATAGCCGTTTTTGAAAGCGTTTTACAAACTGTTATATCTGCTAGTTTATATAGTTTGAAACAGATGATCCCTAATTAGATAAGGTTTACCTATCATCTGTACTAATTTGATTGTTCTGTGACGAACTATACAGTTATTAAGGTGATTAATCTCACATCACTCGGTTAGAACTTGAATTTTTGTGTCGTATCAGACACAATGAAGGCAGAACATTGTATAAGAGGAAGGGGTTCTACTCATGACGTATGAACCATTAACAGCAAATCACGCCTTTCAGGTTGGCGATCGCATCTCATTAAAGGTCGATGAGGCCGGCGAAAAGCGTGACGGATTTATCACAGAATTTGAAGACGGAGGGTTTTGGATCCGCTTCGACGATGACATCGAGAACGAAGATTTTATTGATTATCGCGACCAGCTACTCGCCGCACTTTTGTCGCGTCCAATCCATGTCATTACGACACATCCGGAACTGAAACCGTTCGAGAACATGACGGCCGAGTTACAGTATCGCGTTTATCAAGGATTCACGATTGAGAAAGTTGAATTGACAGCAGAAGGTGCAGACGCCCACATCCAACTCATCGAAGACGGTCAGACGTATACACAGACGTTACGTTCTTCCATGGAAGATGGTCAGGAGCATGTTCGCTATATTTGACGAGGGAGCGCTGTCGCTTCCTTTGTTTTTGCCTAAAGATAAGGAGACCGAATATGAATTTTACAAAACCTTTTATTAACGAAACGTGGGAACGGATGGGCTTCAATGAGCCGATGCCGGTCCAAAAAGAAGCGTTTCCCCTACTATTAGATGGAAAAGACGTGACAATCGAGGCACCAACCGGAACGGGTAAGACACTCGCCTACCTCCTTCCAGCCATTGAAAAGATTGATCCGTCGAATGACCGCATCCAAGTCGTTGTCGTCGCCCCGACCCGTGAACTTGTCATGCAGATTCAACAAGTCGCACAACGTTTCACCGAAAAAGCCGACGTCCGCATCGGTTCGTTCATCGGCGGTGTCGAATTGAAACGTCAAATCGACCGAATCAAGAAAAAACCTCACTTGATCGTTGGGACGCCGGGTCGTCTCGTCGAGTTGATCGACAAGAAAAAACTGAAGCTCCACGAAACACATACCGTCATTTTAGATGAGGCCGACCAAATCATCGACAGCGGTTTGACAGAGGCCGCAGAACGAATCATCAAGCATACCGCGCACGAGCGTCAGCTTGCACTCGTCTCGGCAACACTCACCGACTCACTCCAAGAGTGGGCGTCACCATTCATGAACGAACCGGCTCATATCAAAATCGAACGTGCCGTAAGCGATCAAGTGACGTACGGCTATCTGTTGACGACGCGCCGGTATAAACCGGAACTTCTTCGTCGTCTTTCACACGTCGACGGTGTGAAGGCACTCGCCTTCATCAACAACCGCTCGTTCTTGCCACCGCTTCGCGGAGAACTTGAAAAGTTGAAAGTGAACTACCGGATGCTCGACAGCTTGAAAGGGAAGCGCGAACGCGTCGAGACGCTACGCGAATTCCGCAAAGGCGAATACCCGCTCCTCATCACGACCGGTCTCGCTGCACGCGGTCTCGATATTGAAGACGTGACACACGTCGTCCATTTCGACTTACCGGAATCAATCGATGACTTCATTCACCGTTCCGGCCGTACCGCTCGCGGTAACGCGGGAGGCACTGTCCTTTCCCTCGTGACGACGGATGACCTGCCGCACTTGAAATCGTTCGCGCGTCAACTCGGTGTCGAGTTGAAAGAGCTCGAAATCTATCGCGGTGACGTGATTGAGAAACGGATTGAGGAGAAGCCTCCTGTCGTCAAACGTCCTGCGAACAAGCGAGGACCGCGCCGATGAAAAAAGACCGGAAAGTAATTCCCTTCCCTTTGCTCGTCGAAGAGTCCGAATTGCTTGCCGAACTGAAAAAGTTGTATGAGCAAGCGGCTCTTGCGCGAAGCACACAGTGGACGAACTATATTCAAGAGATTGCATCGGAAGGGACATGGCACTTAAAAGATGCCGAACTCTTTCGTGACCTCTTCATCGATTGGGCCGTCTTCTTTGAGACGGATGAGGATGGGATGACACCCCATGGTCGCTACTTGGCCGACCATAAGAGCGACATGTCCCCTGCCCTCTATCACGCACTCCGTGGACTAGCTGTCCCGCGTTGTAGCATCTTTGAAGTCACAGAAGACGGTCAGTTGAAAGACTGGGAGTCAAAAGAGACATACGCTGTTCAGTTACCAGAAGAACGTGAGACCGGCGACCTCATTCTCGGGAAGCTACTCGATATCCGAGGCAGTTGGCGTTTCGGTTCGGCGTTTCTCGCCTTACCTGCGAAGATGTCTGGGAATGTCGCCGATCTGTATATCGACTTTACAGATGAAGTCGGTCCCGGTGCCTTTTTGGAGCAGTTCCCAGAGTTCTGCGCGGAACTGATTGACTTGTTGCTTGATTTAGAAGAAGGCGTCATCATACCGAAACCGACTAAGTAAAAAAAGCAGGATCAGCATGCAATCATCCCCTCACCATGTTGATCGGCACAAGTTCAGTATTCCAACGCTACTAAAAAGAGCGGGTATACCAAGACCCGCTCAAGTTTTATAAAACTCCGAAATCCATCGGAGTTTTTTTATTTTCCAAAGGCTGCTGAACATGATCCAATCACAGATGAAACACCGAAGAGGTCTAGCAAGGCTTCGCGCGCATCTGGTCCTGCATCTTTAGCGGCGAGTCGAACAGCTTGTTTGAGTGACGCTGTCTTACTTAATTTATCTTCTCGTGACATCTGATAGTATGGTTTGATTGCTTTAACAAACTTCGTAGCACCACCGACAGATTTCAAGGCAGATTTGATTTTCAGGATTTTCGCTGGAGTAAAATTGATGACGATTGCAGTTCCAACGGCTCCTACACAACCTGCAATTGAACCTATACTAGCCTTTCGAACACCCGCTAAATCTTGTCTTTCATCCAAATCAAGTGTGAAACTTACTTCATTCTCAAGGTATATTTTAATGGCTTCCTCGCCCTGCATAATCACTTCATCCGGCATATTCTCGATTGCAGTTAGGATCTCAATTAACTGTAAGTCCTGTTCATTCAAATCTTCAGCAGCGCTAGCTGAATCTCCTGGTATAAATGAGGTAGACAAAACAAGTATCATCACCATCATAACTGATATGACTTTCGATTTTATAGACAAGTTAATCCTCCTTCGTTTTTACTACAAACTTAAGCACTACAGCGATTAGAAAAATTACAATGGTTATAACCGCTTTACTATTCTCAGACAAGCCATCCACAAAAAAGTGTATAACAGTAATGGCTGCGAGGAGCAGGATATAAATCCACTCTTTAGTCGAATTTTTCATTTATATAACCTCCCATTCACTCGCAAATTAACATACTGAAATTTGGAATGTAAGCCCGAAAAAGATGTTCTAAGGGGCAAGACATATGTCTATATTTAGAGTTGTGCAAAACAAAAAAACGGACAACTATGTCCGCTTAGGCAGTAGATGAGTCATTTTCATCGTTATAACGTTATCGTAGCAATCATCATTCATAATAACTCTGACTTATATTTTGGATGGACCCATCTTTTATATTTTTATCTGACATATACGTCAATCTGTTTGAGCATATCACGCGCTTCTTCATTTTCAGGCGTGATTGCCGCACTCGAGATTTGTTTCCCATCCTCATATACATCGATGACGACACCGCCTTTCGCTTGGCGCGTTTGGTACAGGCGACCATTTTCATAGAAGGCGTGATCCACTGAATCAAGAACTTCCCGGGTCGTTTGTTTCCCGGTGTTCAAGTCGATGACGACTTCCTCGCCATCCTCATTTAAGGCGAACAGGTTGTGACCCGACACTGTATAATCCCAAAAGTCCTGACCTTCAGCCAATTGAACAACTTTACCCGTTTTTGTATCGTAAGCGAAGAGTCCTGGATTCGGATCCTCAACATTGATTTCCTCTTCCCCTTCTCGGATCACTTCGTACGAGCTGACACCGACAGGGATGTACCGTGTTTCTGCCATCTGTGAAAATAAATCAGTAACGTAAAATCGATTCGTATTGATGACATGGGTGATAAATCCTTTATCCATGCTCAATTCTTTGACGGTCACCTCATTCATCGCTTCATTAAACGTAGCGAGCATTGTTTTTTCTTCACCGTCATATCCATCTCGATAGACTAAGTTTAACTGGCCATCATTCAGAAATGCGCCTGCCCACACCCCGTTCACGATGTCGTATATTTTTGAATCACTGGCATCGAATGAAAACGTTGATAATTTTTCTCCATCTTCTTGTTTAAACACGATGAGCTCTTTCATGCCATCCTGACCGACCCCGATATATCCGTCTTCTGTCCGAATCGATTGGGCATACGTCCATCCATTCATGATTCGATGGATGGAACGCGCATCTCCATTCAAACGTTGCCGATATCGCAGTCCCTCAGCTATATAGTTCAAGTTTGACGTGATGCGACTTTCATTAGCGGTCACTTCAAACCACTGTTCAACATCATCCTCTCTGCTATAACCAATCTCTACCACTGCGTCTTCCCACACTGATGGATTCGAACTGACGTCTAGCGCCCATTCTGCTTTCGGTTCCGTCGCATCAACGGCAAACGTCCCAAGCCCAATCACGATGACCGCACCGAGCGCGGCCACATTCCACATTCGTTTCATTTTCTCACCTCACACATTCAGTTTCGTCTGTAAAAATCTTCGACCTAGCCAAATCGTCACACTTGCCCATACGACCAATACCATACCGACGTACACGATCGTCTCATCATAAATTAGTCGATTCGACAGGAACGCGTATCCTAAAATTGGAATGGTCAAGATGACAACTAGAATCGACAAGCTAAGTACCGGTGACCACATCGTCCGTTGCCAGAAACTTCGTTCAATCAACACGAATGTGAAGATGAAGAGCACAGCAATCGTGATTATCAATTGATGAATGACAAAGTTGATGAGCGAAGAAGGATACATAACCATTAACATCCCATGGTAGGAAATAGCTTGCTCGAATGAGCCTCCCATCGGTATCATCTTTCCATCAAACCAACTCGTGAACGCTATGTACTGTAATTTGAGGGCAATCCATTCGATGGCAAATAACCCTAACGTCATCATTAAAATGGTAGCGAGTTTAGCGAAGAACAAGGTCATCCGCTTTTGTGGCATCGTGAGCAGTCGCATCATGAACGTCCCTCGTCCTTGAAAATCGCGATACCAGATCCATACGCTGTACAGCAACACGGCAGCAACGGCAATTCCGAGTGATAAAAGATACGGAGTGCCATTTAAGTAATTTAAAAATGATAGTTGATAGTCCGCATTTCCTTCACGTCGCAACTGTTCATAAAAGTTTGTTTCGTCCCATAAAAAGTAACCGAGATATCCAAACTGTATAACGATAAGACCTGCGACTAATGTCAAGAACGGTTTCGTGACACGTTCAACTTCCCAACTCAATAGTTTCAATAGATTCATGCCCCGTACTCCTCTCTCATCACATCGACGATTGACTTCCCGTGAATGAAACGGACATCCTCGACGTCAAACTCACGAACGATGCGTCCGTTATTCAACATGACTGCCTTGTCGATCAAGTACTCGATATCCTCTATTTCATGTGTCGTAATGAGGACGCCCCGGCTCTCCATGATTTCACTTGAGAACAGTTCAACAATCTGTTCTTTCGAAAAGACATCGATTCCTGAGAACGGCTCATCGAGCAATAGATAATCAGGGTCTTGGGCAATGCCGAGCGCAAGATTCGCTTTGGCGAGCGTCCCTTTCGATAACTCGCTCAACTTATCTTCCGGGAATAATTTAAAATCTTCGACGAGACGAGCAAATAATGCCGAATCAAATGTCGGATAAAAATCTTTCATAAACGCCTCACATTGTTCAATCGTGAAATGAATTGGGAACATCGCATGGTCGGCGACAAAGGCGACACGATTCAAATCAATTGGTTTTCCATCAATCAATACCGAACCTTTATCGAAAGGTGTCAATCCCATGATGCCTTTCAATAACGTCGATTTCCCCGTTCCGTTTAGTCCAATGAGGCACGTAATCTCCCCTTTATTCGCTGTGAACGAAACGTCTTCAATAACTTGTTTCCGGCGATAGCGCTTTTTAACTCCCAACACTTCGATCATCGTACGTCCCCTCCTTGTACTGACGTTTAATCTTATCGACCAGCTCGTCTACCGAGACGTCGAGTTCTTGAATCGCTTCCACAAATACCGCGACCGCGTCATCTACAATCTCAGAGCGGATTTGTGCCAATACCGTACCATCTGTCGTTACACGACTCGGTCGATTTCGTTCGGTCGTAATCAATTGTTGGTCCTCCATTTCTTTGAACGCTTTTTGAACGGTGTTCGGATTAATTTTTAAATCATTCGCTAGTTCTCGCCGGGATGGCATTTCATCCCCGGCTTTCAGTTTACCGAGTGCCATCTTCTTCTTGAAGTAGTCGACGACTTGTAGGTAAACTGGTGTCCTCGTATTGAATTGCATGTTCATCACCTTTCTAAGTGTATGACATGGTTAATACACTTCCTAACTGTATTATTAGCGTAATACACTAAGACGTCAATCATTTTTTCAAATTTTCTCCAAACAAAAAACATCTGACACGTGCGTCAGATGTTAAAACGTTCAGTCAGAGCACGCTATCTGCCCCTCTTTTCGGGTCGACGTCCCGAAGATACAAATTTTCTCCTGGCCAGTACCGGCGCTTGTATTTCTCAAGCCGTGTTGTCGGATCACCGAGGTATGTATCCCGGTTCAAAACTCGCTCGTACCGAACTTTTCGGGGACAGTCGAGATAAATCACATAGTCGAAATAAGAACGCCATTCAGGACGTTGTAGAAAAATCCCTTCTACGACAACCGTATGCGCGAATGATACGTCCACGATCTCTTCTGCGATGACATCTCGTTCATACACGTAACGAGGTAACGTCAATTCCGTCATCCCATTCCTCAATGGACGAAACAGTTCACGTTCTAAGCGCGAGACATCCCATTGAAGTGCGTAATACTCCACCGGTTCAGGCTGTCCGGTCTGATAGCGTCTGTCCCGTTCAACGATATAGTCATCGATGTGAAGAACGTAAACACTCGGCTCATTGCTCAAATGTGAGACGAGCGTTGTCTTGCCCGCTCCGCTCAGTCCATCAATCGCTACCAAAAACGGTCGATTCTCTGAGTGCATCGAACGAGCCGCACGGATGACGTCTAATATGTTCATATCGTTCCTCCTCACACAAAAGAAGTCAGCTCACGAATGAGCTGACTTCAGTTTACCAGAGTACCCAACCACGCGCTCCTGGAGGCGCACTCTCAATCAAGTGCCAGATTGGAACGGTGTATGCAAATGCGATCAAGACAAATGTCACGGTAATCCATAGCTTCCAATTCTCGAAGTAACGCGGTGTATCCATCGCCGCCTCTTCTGTCTCAGCGAGCGGGAATTCTTCTTCGCCTTTTGGAGCGAGGAATGACAAGTTGAACATCGAGTAGACGAAGATGAGAACAGAGATGAACAAAATTGTTCCCCCGATTGCCATCATGACATGATATGGGATCCATTCACGCGTCAATGCATCTGAGAAATAAGTTGCCGGACCCGTACGACGTGGGTTCCCGTTCAATCCTGAGATATGCATTGCATAGGACATGATCGCCATACCGAATGCCCATGTTCCTGCTTGAATCAATCCAAGCTTGTTCATCGCCTTCGTCAACGTGCGACCACGTAGGACTGGGACTAGCCAGTACGCTGTTCCGAAGAAGGTTAAGGCGACGGCAGTACCTACTGTGATGTGGAAGTGTCCTGTGACCCATAACGTATTGTGGACCATTGCATTCAATTGGTGCGAAGCGTTGATGATTCCACCTGCGCCAGCCGGGATGAAGAACAACATCCCAACGAAAGGAGCAAGGAAGCGAACATCGCCATATGGCATTTTCTTCACCCATCCGAACAGTCCTTTCGCGCCAAGGGCACGACCTCGAAGTTCAAACGTCGCAAAGAGCGAGAATGCTGTCATAAATGATGGGATGACGACTAAGAACGTCAAGATGACTTGAACGAATTTCCAGAACGGTTCAATCCCTGGCTCTGTCAACTGATGGTGGAAACCGACCGGGAATGAGAAGAGTAGGAACAGCAAGAACGCCATCCGCGCCAACGCATCCGAGAAGATCTTCCCACCAATCACTTTCGGTACGACCGTATACCACACGATGTATGCCGGCATGAGCCAGAAATAAACGAGCGGGTGACCGAAGTACCAGAACAATGTACGAGATAACTCGATTCCGACTGTATCCGTCCATCCTAACGAGAGCGGAAGGAGTTGGAATAAAATCGTTGCTGCAACACCAAGTGTCGCAATGTCCCAAAGAAGCATCGTCATGATACTCATATACGCCGGAAGTGGTGGATGGATACCAGGGTTGTCACGCTTGTAATCCGCATACATGCGGAACATCGCGAAAGACGACAACCATGTCCCGACTACGAATAACACGAGTCCGACATAGAAGAGCGGATCTGCCATGAGCGGCGCATAAAACGTATATAAGACCGTCCCTTTATTGGCCAAAATCATGACGGTTACCATGACAGCACCGATGATCATCGTCCAAAAACCGAGCCAAGCGACACGTGTCGGGAACGATTCAAAGCGACCGAACGACTTCGCCAATAAGGCATATAAAAGACCGATAATGAACATCGTCGTAAAGACGATTCCAAGCATGATCCCGTGCGCAGTCAGAAGTTGATAGTATCCAAAGATTTCAGGAATGACACCCGTCCGAATCAATGTCTGAGTCAATCCAGCTAGCGCCCCAATCAAGATGGCGAGAACGGATACGAGAACATGTCCATAGGCAAGACGTGCCTCTTTTGCTCCGATACTCGGAACCGGTACGCCGCGTTCCATCTCCCATTGCTTCAGTTTAGATGATACGTCATTCATTTATTCCACCACCTTGATTTTAGTCGACATCATGTGATGCCCTGTACCGCAATATTCGTTACACAAGATTAAAAATTCGCCAGCTTCCTCGAATGTGTACGTCAACGAGTTGATATGTCCCGGGACGATCATCATGTTGACCGGCGTACCCGTCAACTGAAATCCGTGGACGACGTCAGGTGATGTCACGAGGAACGTCACTTTTGCCCCTTTTGGAATTTCAACATTCCCTGGTGTGAACGTAAACGCTTGTGCGATCATGACGAGCTCATATTCATTTTCACCAATTTGATGAAGTCCTGGTTTGTCGAACGGAGCCGTCTGATTTACTTTTGCCGGGTCAATCAAGTCTGCATCCGATGCGGGTTGATTACCTGCCGCGAATGCGGATACCCCGAGAACAGTCAGGAAGACTGCGAGCAGAATGATGCCGAATGTAAGCCAATATTTTTCTAGTTTATGAATATGCATGATGAGACCCTCCTCCCTGAATTCTTACCGAGTGACGAATAAGTAAAAGACTGATGACCACATGGCGATGATGACACCCGCCACGATCATGACCGATGTGAACGTTCCTTTTAAATTCGGTTCTTGTCCATCTTTATGTTCCACGTGTAAGACCCCTTTCGCTTGTTTTTCCACCTTTATTGTATGCAATCGCTCTGGTGATAATATGTGATATTTATCACTCCAAAAGTGACAATCACATCAATTTTGCGTAGTTTCAACACATAAAGTTCACATTTGTACAAAACCAATCCACAAAAAACCGCCTCCACATGGGGCGGTTTACAAACGACATATTCCTGCCGGGCAGCCTTCGCAATGGCATAACTCTTTTAAAAAGTCGACATCGCGAATGATGATTGATTTCGTTGTTGTGCTGATGACACCTTCTTTTCGCCACTGACTGATCAATCGATTCACCGTCTCACGCGGTGCTCCAATCAGTTGTCCGAGTTCTCCGTCAGACGGATGACGAGGAATCACGATTGCATCTTCTTCCTCCACTCCATGCATCGCGGCCATTCGAAGTAACGTCGAAGCCAATGCACCAGGTTTTCCATACAACAATAAGTCGCGCACTTTCATTTCGGAATGCTTACGCATCATCGATGTCCAGCGCAAGATTTCTCCGGCAAAACGGATATCGCGCTGCATAAGCGATTCTAACTCTCGTTTTGAAATCGTCCCGATGGTACTCTCTTCAGTCGTTTCGATGCTATACGAACTAGGGAATGTCTCCACGATGTCAAACTCACCAAAGAAATCATCCGATCCATACATGAACATGACGAGTGGATTTCCCTTTTTCGTGATTTTCGTGAATTTGACAGATCCACTCTTCAAATAAAAGAACTTATCACACTTCTCACCTTCCCAACACACGATACTCGCTTTTGGATGATGCTGAAGCGTCATCATTTCGAGTAACAGCTGTTTCGTTTCATCTGAGAATACAAAACTGTTCGGTTGGGTCGTTCCACATTGCATTGACATAGGTCGGTGCTCCCTCCACGTTTCATTCGTCCGTTCCATTTATGACTTTATTATACAGGAGTGTGACAGGGAGTATCATAAAAGTATGTGACATTTCAAACAATCTTTTGAAAATAAAAAGATTCGGGTATGACCCCGAATCTTTACATCGATTCATCGTTGAATCAGTCGAATCAATTGTTCAGCCGGTTTGAAGTTCGGATACCGGACTGGTAAATCAAATTTTGTCGTATTTTTTAAAATAGACTTCGCGTGGCTGAATGTCTCAAAACTCGTTCGCCCATGATAGGCCCCCATTCCGCTCTCGCCCACTCCACCAAACGGTAGATTTGGGTTCGTCAAATGCATGATGACATCGTTCACACACCCGCCACCGAAGGAAAGGTGCTTCATGACGGTTCTTTCCACGTCCTTTGACTCTGTAAAGAGATAGAGCGCCAATGGGTGTGGTCGGTCTGAGATGAACTCGATCACTTCATCCAATTGACGATATGGAATGACTGGTAAAATCGGACCGAAAATCTCATCTTTCATCACATCAGCATCTTCATGAAGATTCGTCATGACGGTCGGCGCAATTTTAAGCTCATCCCGGTTCATCTCTCCACCGAACACAAGGTCACCTTCTGTCAAATAGTGAGCCAAACGGTCGAAGTGTGATTCATTGACGATGCGCGTGTATCGTTTCGTGCCGACACCATTCCCAAACATCGCAAACGCCTCTTGTTTAATCGCTTCTAAAAATGCTTCTTGTTGCGATTCGTGGACGAGCACATAGTCTGGTGCGACACATGTTTGACCGGCGTTCATCCATTTACCCCAGGCGACACGTTTTGCCGCAATGGAGACGTTCGCATCTCCGTGAACGATGACTGGTGATTTCCCACCTAGTTCGAGCGTGACTGGCGTCAGATGCTTCGCTGCCGCCTGATTGACGATTCGCCCGACTTGCGTCGATCCCGTGAAGAAGATGTAATCCCATTTTTGTGCCAACAGCTCTTGCGCTGTATCTTTATCCCCTTCGACACTTGCCACATATCGATCGGTGAAGGCACGCTCGAGCACCTGCGTCAGGACACGCGCAACATTCGGCGTCAATTCTGAAGGTTTGACAACGGCTGTATTCCCTGCGGCAATCGCACCAATGAGTGGAGCAACAGCCAATTGGAATGGATAATTCCATGGAGCGATGATCAACACCGTGCCGTACGGCTCATATTGAATCTCACTCTTCATCCCAAGATGAATCGCCGTCCCACGGACACGCTTCGGACGCATCCACCGCTTCAATTCACGCGTCGTTCGTGAAATCTCATCGTAAATAAATCCGATTTCCGTCGTATACGCATCCAATTCGGACTTGTTCAAATCTTCGCGAAGCGCCTCTAGCAAATCCGCTTCATAATGCTTAATGGACTCCTTTAAAAACGTCAGCATGCTCAAACGAAATGCCATCGATTTTGTCGCCTGTGTTTTAAAGAAGCGGCGCTGTTTCTGGACTAGCTCGTCAATCGTCAACTGTTCAATCGGTGCCAGCATGAACTTTCCTCCTTATGATTCATCACATTTATCTCATTTTATCATCGTGTGAAACGTGAATCTAAAAAAACGCTTTCATCAACCTACTATAATACAAAGCGTTTAAATGTTTAAACGCTTAATCATAGAGTAAGCGATTGCTTCCCTCGTGTCAAAACATTCGTACTCTTTTTCGCGCGCTGATCAGAAAGAGCAGGCTTGCGCTCCCTAAAATCAAGCCGGTCAGTGTGAACTGCTGGACGATCGAGAGTGGAAGAACACTTAAGAATGATGACCCCGCTACCGTTCCGAGAGAGAAAAAGGCATAGAACGCCCCGTATGCTTTCCCTCGATTTTGTGGAGAGGTCGATTGGATCAACAACGTATTAATGGCCGGGAATAAAATGGCAAACCCGACACCATATAAGGCAAGTACCCCATACAGGCTAGTTTGTACACCCGATTGTCCAATTAACACCTGGCTTATCCCGATGATAGCCACCCCAAGTGCGGTCAACTTTGTCGGAGAGAATCGATCAAACAATCGGTTCGTCGGCAATAAAAAGAACAGGACGGCTACCACGCCGAACATACTGAGCAATGTCCCGCTCAATCGTGAATCATATCCAAGTTCCTGCACATGGAGCGGCAGTAAAAAGGCGAGCGCCCCTTGAGAAAACATGAGGAAAAAAGCGCCCCAATAGGCACGAAGCACTTTCGGATCCGGTTTTTCCCGTGTCCTCTCTTTTTCTATTATTGTCTCGACCGTTTGACTTCCTCGCATTGTCACAATCGTCACGATGAGAATCACCCAACCGAATAAAGAGACGAATAAAAAGACAGTTGGTGGCGATGTGATGCTTGCGACGATACCGCTGAATGCTGGACCGATAATGGCAGCTAACCCGACGAAACTACCGGTAATGGCGACTTTCTTACCTTGACGGTTCATCGCGGTGACGTTCGCCGACAGCGTAAATGCAGCTGGGACGATGAGTCCGGCCATAAAGCCATGAATACACCGTACAAACAGCAACATAAATGCTGAGTCGACGAACTGATAAGCCAATAAACTGAAGCTCGTCAGAAACAAGCCGAGAACCAAAACCGGATATGGACCATTTCTGTCAGTCCATATACCAGATAACATATTTCCAAACGTGTTCGTCAACGAATAGATTGCAATGGAAAAGCCAGCGATAAACGAGGATGCCCCAACGGATACCGCAAATGTGCTCATGATCGGAAGTTGGGCGAATAAATCAAAAAAGGCAAAGAATACGATTGCATATAATATAAAACGTGATGGAGTTTTCATCGGACAATTCCTCTTTCCCGTGATCTTATTCTTAGTCTAGCTGGTGCTCCACCCGTTTCATAGGGATGAATAGGTTTAGACACAAAAAATCCCTACAGCCAAAGGCTATAGGGAAAATCGCTTAGTTTGTTACTTCGACGGCCGTGTCGAGAGCGACACGAATCATTTCATCAAACGTCGACTGACGCTCTTCTGAAGTCGTCTCTTCACCCGTCAACAAGTGGTCAGAGATCGTGAGGATCGTCAACGCGTTCACTTTATGTTTCGCTGCAAGCGTGTAAAGACCTGCTGCTTCCATCTCGATCGCGAGGCAACCGAAGTCCGCCCATTTCTTGAAGTGATGGAAATCATCTTGATAGAATTGGTCAGCCGTGAAGATTTGTCCGACTTTGACCGGGATACCCGCTTTTTCTGCATTCATATACGCACGATGTAGGAGGTCGAACGTCGCTGTTGGCGCATAGTCCATTCCGTTGAAACGGACACGGTTTTGTCCCATTTCACTTGATGCGCTCATCGCGATAACAACGTCACGTACCTTAACATCTTCTTGAATTCCGCCCGCTGTTCCGACACGGATCAAGTTTTTAGCACCGTACGACATGATGAGTTCATTCACGTAAATCGACATCGATGGGACACCCATCCCTGTACCTTGCACTGAGATGCGTTTTCCTTTGTATGTTCCCGTGAAGCCGTACATGCCACGAACTTCGTTATATAATTCGACGTCTTCTAAAAACGTTTCCGCGATATACTTGGCGCGAAGCGGATCCCCTGGAAGTAATACCGTTTCTGCAATTTGTCCTTCTTGAGCTCCAATGTGTACACTCATGTTTGAATTCCTCCTTTAAGCTTGTCGTTGAACTTGTTCCCGAAATTCGTTCGGAGTAACACCGACTTGTTTTTTAAAGACCTTTCGGAAATATTTGTCGTCCGAAAAGCCGACTGCTTGGGCGACTTCATAGATACGCTGTCTACTCGTTTCTAACAGGCGCTTTGCTTCATTCATCCGAATTGTCAACACGTACTCAGATAGATTCACGCCATATTGTTGTTTAAATCGTCGTGAGATATACTCCCGACTTAAGTAAAACCGTTCACTCATTCCTTGCAAACTCAGCTCTTCCGCAAAGTGCTGTTCAATGTACGTACCAATTTGGGCAATCGGATCTTCACTCGACTCCGTCATCACGCCCGCTAACGCCCGTGACAACGTATCGTTTAGTACATCCGGGTCGATCGGCTTCAACAGATAATCAAAGCTCCCGTACTGGATGGCCCGGCGCATGTACGAATATTCATCGTAACCTGTCAACACAACGAGCTTAGAGGATGAAGCGTGGTCGTGTACCCACTCCATCAGCTCGATTCCATCACAATGTGGCATTTGAATATCCGATAGAATTAAAGCAGGTCGCTCCTGCTCGATGAGCGCCTTTGCCTCAAGTCCGTTCTTCGCCTCGAGTACGGCCTTCACACCGAACCGCTCCCATTCGCCGAGTAATTTCACCGCTTCCCTTACTGGAGATTCATCATCTACAATCAACACTTTCGTCATGATGCCACCCCTTCATCCGTTGCCGGGAAACGCATCATGATTCGAAAACCGCCTGTTTCAGGTGTAGCCAACATAAATTCTGCCTCCCGATTATAGTTTAACATGAGTCGATCACGAATGTTTCGTAATCCTGTACCCTCTGTGTCATAAAATGTCGAGTCCCCTTGTTCAATACGTGACATGACCCGTTCCCATTCTTCCGTCGTCAAGGAACGTCCGCTGTTCTCACAGCGAATCACGAGTGTCGCCCCTTCCATCCAGACCATCACGTCAAATCGATTCGCTAAAGCCGAGCCGTCTCGCTCGAACCCATGTTTGAAAAAGTTCTCTGCGAGCGGCTGTAAAATCATCTTTGGAACAATCAGTTCATGGAGGTCCTCAGGGACTGAGACGCTCACTTGAAACTGATTTGGAAAACGAACGTCTTGCAGGCGAATGTATGAGTTCAAATGCTCGATTTCTCTCTTTAGCGTGACCATCGACTCTTCTGGATGCATCGTATATCGCATCATCGAAGAGAGTTGTGTGATCAATCGATAGACGGTTTTGCCATCTCCCTTTAAAGCCAGTGTGCCGATCGACTGTAACGCATTGAATAAGAAGTGCGGATTAGTTTGCGCCTGTAAGGCACGTAGTTCATTCGTTCGGTTCTCTAAGGCAAGCTTATACTCCCGTTGAATCAGATCGTCGATTCGCTCAATCATCCGCTTGAACTGTCTCCCGAGTACGCCGAACTCATCATTTCCGAGGGAATCGAACGAGACCGTCATATCGCCTTGCTCAATTCGCCAAATGTTCGAGGTCAACGTCTTAATCGGAGTCGTCAGTTTCATCGAGGCGTACGTGGCGCCAATCAATGCCAGAATGAGTGAGATGATTCCGACTAACAAAATAATGAACGATGTTCGTGAAGCCGGTTCCGTCAAGAGCTGATCTGGAATCGACTTCCCGACATAGAATTGCTGATGGTCGAACTCAAATGTTTTCGTGATTTGATGATGATTTCCATCGGTCGAGAGCGATCTCGGTTGAAACGACGAAGGAATCTCGCCATCTCCAAGATGGGCGAACACACGATTGTCCTCACCAACGAACCATAGACTTTCCTCCGGACTATTTTGAAGAGAAGCCAACTGTCCGATGAACAGATCTTCCGGGATATCGAGCGACAGAATCGCGAGCGGTTCGTCCGTTTCAATTTTATCGAGTCTGAAATGGAGGGTGACGACATCTTCTTGTGTCATGATTGGTCCGAAATCATGATACGGAATGAGCGGATGTGACGCTTCAAGCAAGACACGACTTTTCGGATTATTCAACAACTGTCGTTGGACAGCGCTCGGTTCTTTTTTGGAACGCGGTGATACTTTCATTTTATACGCTGCGAATGAATCCATGTCTTCAAGCATCAACAGCTGAATTTGCGCCACGTCTTCCCGGGACAAATACATTGCGAGGAGCGCTCGTCGCACTTCAATCTCCGTTTCTCTTAACGACAGTCCCGGTCCGTATTCCAGTATGTCCAATACGTCACGATCTGCGTATAGGCTAGTCGGCAAGCGACTCAAGTCAGAGATATAGCGTTCCATCTGACGCGTCCCCCGTTCAAGCGACCATTCCGTCATTTCAAGACCGCGTTCACGTTCTCGATCCTCCACATACCAAAATGAAATGATTGTCGCGATAATGACTGGCACGATGATGGTTAATGCAATCATTCCTGTTAACTTTGTCCGAATGCTATTCACCGACATCCCCCCTACCCCATGAGTATATCACGCGTTATGCAAACGTTTGCAAGAATCATAAAAAAGAATCCTCATTTCTTTCGAAACAAGGATTCAGCGACTATTAATAGGATTCCATTAAATCAATGAGTTGTGGTCCGTGTCCCATTTCTCGTGCCACATCAATCGGTGTCATCCCCTCTTCGTTCTCGATGGTCACGTCTGCACCGTGATCAAGTAAGAGGAGGACCGTCTCAGGATCGATGTCGTCATTATAGAACAAGTTATGGAGTGGTGTTTCCCCATATTCGTCTTGAATGTTCACATCCGTCACGTTTGCCAGTTCCGCTTCAATTTCTTCATAACTCGCATTCATGAACGTCAATTCTTGAATCGGTTCACCTAATTCCATTCCCCAATCCTCTTCGAGATCTTCGCTCATTGCCGATGCGACAAAGTCAGATAAATCATCGTTCATGACGAGCAAGGCGATGATTGCTCCGTTACCGATGACAGTCAATAGAATCATCGAAATGATAGAGGCTTTCACATATCCCGCTGTTTTAAAGACCGGTACGTTTTCTTCGCCCGCATGTGTCGCAATCGCTGCAATGCGTTTCGGTAACGTCGGATGCGTCGACAACAGTTCACTATATTTCGCGATGAATCCGTTCTCTCTGCTCGCTTCATACAGATAGTCAAACTCATTCACTTCTTTCGCGAGCGGTCCCCCGATCGCAAGTACGGTCAACGCTTGTTTCGACGCTCCAAAATCTTGAAGATAATGCGCTGCCATCCGGTCACACGTATACTCACATGCACGCGAATAAGCTGATCCTAAAAACGGAATGATGCTACCAAGTAAGACAACCCATTGTTTTTGAACGTGGTTCCGACGAATATGTGCCAATTCATGTGCGATGACAAACTCGACTTCTTTCGCCTGTCCAGTACGTGTCAATTCCACGACATCAGAATATAAGATGACCATATTCTTTTGGAAGAATCGCGTGGCGAAAGCATTTAACACACCACCGGCCTGTAAGATATACACATCTGGCAACAAACGAATCCCCATCTCAGCCCCGACGCGTTGAACCAGCTCATGAAGCTCTGTGAACTGACGAGGCGTCACCTTGACACCGTTCGTCCGAATATACCCGATTTGAATCCAGTGCGTAAACATTGAGAGTGCTACGATCGTCCCGATGATCCACAAGAAAAGACCGAACGATGCAATCGTCAGTACGATTCCTAAAATCAAGACGAGTACGCTTGCTGCGACTAATAATGAGAAGTATAAATTTTCTCGTTTATGTACCAAGTTTGAATGATTCATCTAAATTCCCCTTCTTTTTCCAAAATACATGTTTAATTATACCGTTCCTTCCAGAAGAAACAACGAAAAAAAATAGAAACTGACGGATTCGTCAGTTTCTAGCGGATGGTCACTTGATAGAGTTTGTCGTCTTGCGATTGCGGATTGCCTCGTCCGTCCGTATTGTTCGAAATAAAATACAACGTATCGTCGTTCAACCACACATCACGAATCCGTCCTACCCCTTCGACAATTGTCGTGACTTGCTTCGTTTCACGATCGATGGCCACGAGCCGCTCATTCCGAAGTGTCGCCATGTATACGTACCGTTCATCGGTCGCAATTCCAGATGGTGCCCAAGACGTCTCACCAACTTCAAACCATGGCGTGATGAGACCTTCTCGTTCCTCGTTTGCCTCAATGAGTGGCCATCCATAATTGTTTCCTTCTTCTATCACGTTGACCTCGTCATGTCCACTCGCCCCATGCTCACTCGCATAAAGCGTATCATCCATCCGGCTGAGTCCTTGAGGGTTTCGATGACCAAGCGAATAAATCCAGTCGGTCGGTTCGCCTTCACCCGATAATGGAATTCGTAAAATCTTCCCCGCCAAAGATGACTCGTTTTGAGCAAGTTCTGGCACGAGCGCATCGCCCGTCGTCACCCAAAGATACGCTCCATCGACTAATAGACGTCCACCGTTATGGAAACGTGCCCCTGGTATCTCGTCAATCAAGACACCAGTTTCCTCGAAACGTTCTCCATCCCACGTCAACTCTACCACCCGGTTCTTGACGTCTCTTCCCGATGAACCGTACGTATGATATGCGTAAAGGATGCCACTCGATTCAAAATCGTCGCTCAGCGCGATGCCGAGGAATCCTCCTTCACCAATCTCAAATACGTCTTCGTCCAAGTTCACGTCAGATTGCGTCGCGCTACCGGAATCATCGATTACCGTGATGGTCCCACCACGTTCCGATACGAACCATTTGTCCGCACTTCGAGCGAGTGACCACGGGATCTCTAGATTCTCAGCGACGGCGGTCACTTCCCCGATGTTCAGTTCCGTCTCTTTAGTGGTATTCGATTCTTCAGATGTTGCCGACTCATCACGAGTCGATTCTTCAGCAGGTGGTGGCTCCGTACCTTCGTTCGTCGGTTCTGGCGTACATCCCATAAGAAACAATAGTGTCACAATCCCAATTTGACGTTTCATGTCGGTTCGCCTCCCTTTCCTTCATCATACCCTTGTTTTACGAGCGCTGTGAAGGTTCCGGTGGGCGGGCCGGCAAACGGGTTGCGATGATGAATGCAATCACGGCCGCAATCATCGCCCCGATGAAGATCCCATTCAACCCGGTCGCGATGATTTGTTCACCTTGCAGACGGACAGACGCGCTTAACGTCTCCGTCACACTTTGATTGAAGAAGTCTTCCAAAGACACTTGGGATAAGGAGCTGCTTTCTTTAAAATCATTGAGTACGACAAAGTTAAAGACGGCTCCAAAGACTGCTACACCGAGCGTTTGACCGACCGTACTTAAGAAGGAGTTGGTCGCAGTCGCCGTTCCTCGTTGCTGATAGGAAACGACGGTTTGTAAGACGACGATAAACATCGGCTGTGACAATCCGAATCCTACCCCAATCAAAGCCACCGCACCATATACCCAGAAATCCGAGCTTGATTGAGATAAGAGTGTCAACGTGAGGGTTCCGATGACGAGTAACCCCATACCAACCAACGCGCGACGTCTCGGGGATGCCACACCGAGCGTCCGTCCTCCGATAATCGATGTGAATGTCCATGCAACAGACAACGGCATCAACATGAATCCAGCCTCGGTTGCTGTTTTTCCTAATACTGCTTGCGCCCAAATTGGGATGTAAGCTGACATTGAAACGAGCACCCAAGCTGCAAAAAAGACAGAGCCGTTGATGGCCGCAATCGTTGGTTGCTTGAGCAAATCAAACGGCAATAACGGAGAGGTTGCTCTTCTTTCCGATAGGAAGAATCCCCCTAACAAAACAAGACTAAGTACGCCACTCCCGACGATGGTCGTCGTCCATTCATTCGTTTCACTGAACGTGATCAAGGCGTATAAAAACGCGGTCGTTCCTCCAGCGAACAAGAGAGCACCTTTTAAATCAATCCGCTCGCTCGTTTCAGCGACGGTTTCTTTGTAAAAGACGATAATCATGATGAACGAGAGTAACGCAAATGGCACGTTTAATAAGAATACGTAACGCCAAGACAACGTTTCGACCAAAAATCCACCGATGACGGGGCCAAGCACACCCGATACACCCCAGACCGCACTTAGAATTCCTTGAATTTTCCCACGCTCTTCGTATTTATATAAATCTCCAATAATTGTCATCGAAATCGGAAGCACGGCTCCGGCCCCGAGACCTTGCAGCGCCCGAAAGACAATGAGTTGTTCCATCGATGTCGCTAACCCACATAACAATGAAGACACGGTGAACAACCCGATTCCAAACAACAGGACGCGCTTTCGCCCGAATAAGTCTGCCACTTTTCCATAAATCGGTGTCGAAACCGCTGTAAAAAGTAAGAAAGCGGCAAATACCCAGCTGACGAGCGTCGCTCCATTCAACTCACTGGCAATGACCGGTGTCGCAACCGATACGACCGTCCCTTCAATCGCTGCTAAAAAGGTTGCCAGTAATAGGGCAACCGTCACATTTTTTCTCATTCATTCCATCTCCCCAAAAAAATAGTGGCGTCGGAAGGTTCCGAGCACCACTTCAACTGTCTATTATTTTGTGCGAGCCGCGTCCATTTGACAAGTGTCATCTTTCGATTCGAAAAAGAATTCTCTTAGTCGTTCATATGCGGCTTGTTCTTCTTGGACATATACCTTCCCACAAACAGCACCCGCTCGCATCATCCAGACCTCATCTGCCAACATGGCGGCGACGTCAAGTTGATGCGTTGAAAACACGATGGTCGCCCCCCGTTTAGCCTCTTGTCGCAATAGTTCGCTGAGCATTTGCATCCATAGCGGATCGAGTCCGTTCGTCGGTTCATCCAACAACAAGATGTCTGGTTCGCTTACAAGAGCTTGAGACAACAAGAGACGTTGCCGCATCCCTTTTGAGAGTTCGGAGACGCGCTTTCGTTTATCCTCGTACAGACCGACTCGTTTTAAAATATCCAGAGTCGGATGTACCCCTTGCAAGGTAGCGTAGTAGATGAATGTCTCCTCAACTGTCCATGCCTCATCAAAATAGAAATCATCCGGCATATAGCCAAAACTCTCATTATATTTCGCGCGTTGTTTGATCGTATAACCATTCAATTGAATGTTGCCGGTACTCGGTTTGATGGTACCATTCATCAGATTCAACAGCGTCGATTTTCCGGCACCATTGCTTCCACACAACGCCACGATTTTCCCCGAGACGATGTCTTCACGAATGGGATGGAGTGACCACGAATCACCGTATTTTTTCCCTACATCTAAACAGTTAATCATGACGATTCCCTCCGTACATCACCGTCGAGGCAAGTGATAACAAGAAACCACTTGCCGTAAGCAAGCTCAACCAGACTCCAGCGTATCCAATCGGTCGATGCATCCAATTCAACAGGTGGAGATAGACATCCCCAAACACATCTGAAGAGGATACAATCGTACTGGCCCATACACGCATCAAGTCAAATCCATTCAGAAACAGCGCCACAATCATGCCGTTCACTTGCATACCGTAAGGAAGCCAGGAAACGATGGTCACGAGAAGCGTTGGCCAAAGCAACACGAGGATCGTCCATGTGAGGAAGGCCAGTAACATCGCTCGAATCCGCTTGCGCGCGATTAGTCCAAGCAAAGTTCCAAGCGCTGTCGCGTAGATTGTTAATCCAATGGCGTAGGAAAACAAAATCATCCAAGTCTCACTTGATTGTCCGACAACGAGCGAAGCAACGAGGAAAGCCAACAGCAGAATAAGTCCTTGTGTCACGAGAAATGAACTGAATCGGACTAAAATCAACTTCCATTTAGGATAGGTAAATGTTGAGAGGAGATTCAATCGCTTCGATTCCTGTTCCTGTCCCCAATGAAGCGCTGTCGTCAATAAGATGAAAAGAGGAAGTAACAGACCGAGCACCGTGATGAGCGTTGCACTTACGTTTGTATAGTCCGCAGCAACAGGTAGTGCTTGTCCGAGTCCTCCGAGTAGAACGAGCGTGAGAATCCATATAACTAAGAATACATAGTTCTCACGCTGTCTCAGACTCCGCGCCCATTCCATTCGCCACAGTGACATCGATTATTGCCCTTCTTCTTCTGTATCCATGTCCATTTCGCTATCTTGATCCATTGAGCCTTCGCCATCCATCTTCATGTGCATCTCGCCGCGCTCCCACGAATGGTCTTTCAATTGTTCGAAGTCCATCATATCTCCACCATTCTCTTCGATATAGGCTTCAGCATCAGCCTCTTTCGCGAACGAGAGAATATTGTACGCCATTGGTGTTTTCGACTCTTTGTCGTACACGAACATCGCTTCGTCTAATTCGACCCACTCTTTCGTATTGAAATCTTTCACGTACATCGCAGCAATATCTTCTTCTTTTTGTTCAGGATACCAATCACGCATGAGACAACCGATGTCATCAAACGCATATCCTTTTTCATTTTCCATGATGGCTTCCGCTGCGAACTGCTTATCCATGACTTTCATTTTACACACTTCACACTCTGTTTCGCCCCATTTGATTTCAAACGGTTCTGCCGATGCACTCGAACATGCTCCGAGTGCCAATGATAATCCTGCGATGGATAATAATCCTGCTACTTGTTTATACGATTTCATGTCGTTTCCTCCCAAATATCCAAATGATAATAAGTAAAATGATACTCCCTAAATTCCAAATCGAACCGCTCCACTCCCACCTTGCTGTATAGGTTTGCGGTGAAAGGTCCGTCAACGATACATCGTTCGGACTTCTCAGAATGTTTTCTAATAGGAGAAGTCCCGGGGACCCGTATAATAATTCTAGCGCTTCATATGAATCAGTTAATAAGAACAAGTACGGTTCGGTTTGAAATGGGATTTCGCTATACCCGTCACGATCTAGGTCCAACGTCGTCCCACCCCAGACATTTCCTTGTACAACGTTGTCATGCGACTCGACCATCGTCACCGGTTCACGATTTCCTAACAGGTTATTTTGAAGAATCATCATCCCCGTTGCTTGCTTGAATTGAAAGCCGATATCGTTGCCGTTAATCGTATTCCGTTCAAGAATCGTTCCTACTGACTGCTCCGCGAACAAGCCGATATGATTTCCAGATACGTTCGTCATCTCGATGGTCGTATCGATTGCCTCATAGAGCATCAGCCCCGTCGCCGTTCCACCGAACTGGTCGTGTACATTCCCATTTTTTAAGACGACTCGATTCGTTCCCATAATCATCGCACCGGTCAAATTATGATGGAGTTCGGGCACCGAAATCACCACATCAGTCGGAAACATCAAGTGAATGCCGTAGCGTGAATGCGAAACGACCGGTCGAACGATTGTGTGCCGAGATCCATTCTCTATGTATATCCCGTCTCTCACTCTCTTCACTACAACTCCACGCAGTTCGGTCGCCTCACTATCAAGGAGCACCATCCCATCCGCCTGTCCATTCCCGTCAATGGACATTCGTGTGACTCGAACTCCATAACTATCCTCAATCAATAGTCCAGTACCAGCGGACTCGATCGACACATCAAGCAGTTGATGTCCGAGACCAGATACTTGGATGGCTGGTACATCGTCGTTCTCACATTGTTGTACTGATACACGTTCGAGAACAGCACCGGTTCCACGCATGATAAATGCGGGATGGCCACAACTCGTATATGTTTTTCCGTCTCCATCCACATGCTCATTCGACTCAATGACGATGGGTTCAGTCAACGGAATCGAGTGTTCTTCCGCCTCTACCTGTGTTGTCCAACACAAAAATAGGATACAACTCAATATTCGTTTCATGCCCCCTCCTTCTCATAAGCGCTTACAACATCCATTCTACTGAAACCCCCACCGGTATGTGTGTGGTTTATATGGGATTCCTGTGACAATTTCTTCATAAAAAAAACACAGACGGTGAAGGGGTCGTTTCACCGTCTGTGCCATGCTTATTTCACTTTGTCTTGCCATACTTTCGTGAAGTCCTGAAGCATCTCTTCACCTGTTTTTTGTCCACCGACATATGCCTGCATAAGGGCACCATATTCATTCACTGCTCCATCCGGATACTTAAACCAGTTCCAAGAGATGGTCTTCCCTTCATTCGAATACGCCAAGATATCGTCTGCGAGTGGTCCAAGGTCGTTGGCTTCAATCGACTTGAAGGCAGGGATGAACTTGAACTTGTTGACCATGTAGTCTTTCCCTGTATCCGACGTCGCCATCCACTCTAAGAAGTCTTTCGCTTCTTCTTTATACTTCGAATTTTTGTTGACGACCCAGTTGTTCGGGACACCGACCGGAAGTCGGTCCATCTTCTCCGCATCGTCATTGATTGGGATTGGGACGAATCCCATCTCCATATCTGGATTTACGTCGAGGATCATTTGTTGTGCCCAGTTCCCTTGTTGGAGCATTGCTGTCTCTCCTTGGGCGAACTGTGTGACTTGTGTATTGTAGTCCGTCGTCAACGGGTTTTTGTTTCCGTATTTAATCGTCAAATCAAACAATTTCAAAAACTCTTGGAACTGTTCATTGTCTTCAAACTTCGCTTTATTCTCATTGAGCGCTTGAATAAATGCATCCGGGTCGTCTTGTTGCGCCATCGGAATGTTCAACAAGTGGATTCCTAAAATCCAGAACTCTGCATAACCGACAGAGAACGGTGTGATTCCCGCTTGCTCAAGTTTTTCAGCAGCATCTGTCAGTTCAGAGAGTGTTTTCGGTAACTCTTTGATCCCTGCTTTTTCAAATAGTTCTTTATTATAGATAAATCCGTAACCTTCGAGGTTCATTGGCATTCCGTACAGTTTACCGTCCATCGTCATCGGCTCTTTGGCGACTTCTGTCAAATCTCCGACCCACTTCTCGCTTGAGAGGTCCTCGAGTTTATCTTTCCATGTTTGTGCTTCCGTGAATCCACCGTTGTTGAAGATATCCGGTTCATTTCCTGAGGCGAATTGTGATTTGAGGGCCGCACCGTAGTCTGCTCCACCACCGACGGTTTGAACCGTGACTTTCACACCCGTTTCCTCTTCATACTCTTTTGCCATCGCTTCAAGGTCTTTCGCAATCTCCGCTTTGAATTGGAAGACGTTTAACGTGACGTCTTTTTTGTCGCCGCTATCTGCATTTCCTTCAGAAGAACCTTCGTCCGTGAGTGATCCGCCGCCGCAAGCCGCGAGTGATAAGACCATTCCAGCCGTCATGACCGCTGTAGACAATTTCCACTTCCGTTTCATCTCATTTCCTCCCTTAACCTTATCCATCTTTACAAACTCAACTTTAAATGAAAACGCTTCCACAATGTAGGTGTCAAAATTGACGGATAGGGTGGAAAATGTTGCACAGAAAAACAGGACTCTTTTTTCGAGTCCTGTTCCGTGTTTCTTCTTATTATATTACAACAAGCTGATGCCAGCTTCTTTACACGATTGAATGACTTCTTGCGGCCAGACCGATGTTTGCACTTCTCCGATATGACGCGCGCGCAAGAGATACATTGCGACACGCGATTGTCCGATTCCGCCCCCGATTGTAAGCGGAAGCGTTCCTTCGAGCACTCCTTGATGGAATGGGTACGCGCGCTTCTCTTCCGCGTCTGCTTTCTTCAGTTGCGCATCAAGTGCCACTTCGTCGACACGAATGCCCATCGATGACAGTTCAAATGCTGACTCGAGCTCAGGGTGCCACACGAGAATGTCTCCGTTGAGCGACCAATCATCATAGTCTGCCGCTCGTCCATCGTGTTTCATACCTGAAGCGAGAAGATCTCCGATTTGTGAGATGAAGACCGCACCATACTCTTTACAGATAGCCGATTCACGTTCTTTCGGCGTCATCATCGGATACGTATCCTCCAACTCCTGACTCGTGATGAAATGAATCATTTCCGGAAGAATCGCTTCAACACCGTACGCTTTCTCTACTTCCGCTTCTGTTTCACGGAGCGCAGCGTAAATCGACTCCACCGTTGCTTTCAAGTATTCCATCGTCCGTTCTTCTCGAGCAATCACTCGTTCCCAGTCCCACTGATCGACGAATAAAGAATGTGTCGCGTCGAGTTCTTCGTCGCGTCGAATGGCACGCATCTGAGTGTACAATCCTTCACCGACACCGAATCCGTAACGACCGAGCGCTTCACGTTTCCATTTCGCGAGTGACTGAACGATTTCAAGTTCATGTCCCGGATACATCGTATCAAACTGAATGATACGCTCCACACCGTTCAAGTGATCGTTGACCCCACTCGCCGATTCGACGAATAGCGGTGCTTGTACTTGAATCAGTCCGAGTTCACGTGAGACTTTCTCCTCAAAGAGTGCCTTTACTGCTGCAATCGTCTGCTGTCTTTCTTTCATCGTGCTTGTTGCTGTTGTCATTTTCCGTTTCCTCCAATTGTGGAATATTTGAAAATGAAGCCATGAAAAAAAGCCCTCCATTCCCATCGAACATGGGACGGAAGACTTCGGTTCCGCGGTGCCACCCAAATTAGTAGACGAATCTACTCACTTTTTCGAGACAATCATCTCGTAACTCCGATAACGGGGAGCGGTCCGGCTACGTCTACTGGCAAAGCGTTCGGGTAGCGACTCCAGGAAGTTTTTCGACGAAGGGTTAAGACCGGGCTCACACCACCCCCGGATCGCTTGGCTCACTACCTTCGTGTACTCGTCCTTTCGACGTCGTTCACAATTGAATTGAGTTCATTATTATAAATATTCAGATTAATGTCAACGATTTTTTTCAAAAAAAATAATCCTCCGTGTAGCGAACGGAGGATTCCCTTGGGAGGGTTATTTAATCGAACCGCTTGTGATCCCTTTGATGATATGCTTTTGCATGCCGAAGAAAAAGACCAGAAGGGGAACGATTCCTAACACTAAACCTGCTAATGCCAAATCCCATTGTTTCGTGTACTGTCCAAAGAAATAGAATGTCGCGAGCGGGATGGTCCGTAACTCGACATCACGAAGAACAAGCGATGGTAATAAGAAGTCATTCCAAATCCATAGACTGTTCAAGATGACGATTGTCACCGTGATCGGCTTGAGAAGTGGAAAGACGATGCGCCAGAAGACACCCCATGTCGAGCAACCGTCGATGATGGCGGCTTCTTCAATCTCCTCAGGAATCGACTTCATGAATCCGTGATAAAGGAATACTGAGATACCAGACCCAAAACCTAGATACATGACGATCAGGCCCCAATGACTATTCAACAGACCGAGGATACTCGAAACTTTCACGAGCGGAATCATGATGGACTGGAACGGAATGACCATCGCTGCCACGAACAAGAAAAAGATCATTGTGGAAACCCAATGTTTCGTCCGAACGAGTTTCCATGCCGCCATCGAGGTGAAGATGACAATGACCGCATTCGCTCCGACCGTGATGAGAAGGGAGTTCAAAAAGACACGTCCATAATTCATCGCTTCCCATGCTTCTGTATAGTTTGAGGTCAACCACTCGTTCGGTAAGGCGGACGTATTCGTAAAGATTTCAGCCATCGATTTGAACGAGTTGGCGACAACGTAATAGAACGGGACCAAATAGAGTAGTCCGAGCAAGATGGCAACGAGCTCAATAATTCCAAGGTTCCAAGAATACGTTCCCGGGCGAAGTGGACGCTGCGGGATACGCTTCGGTGTCTTCTCTACGTTTCTCTCGACATGTTCCAATTTTTCCGTCGTCATGCTTCCACCTCCCGTTTTTTCGTCACGTACACTTGCGTCACCGTAATCGCAGCCACGACCAAGAAGAAGATGACCGCCTTCGCTGACCCGAGACCATAATTATTATTCACAAAAGACTCCGTATAGATATTTAAGGCTAACATCTCGGTCGATTTGAACGGTCCACCATTCGTGAGCGACAAGTTCGTATCAAACACTTTGAATGACCAAGAGATGGTCAGGAACAAACAGATGGTAATCGATGGCATAATCATCGGTAGCGTGATATGGCGGAGCATCTTAAGACGATTCGCCCCATCAATTCGTGCCGCCTCCATCAAATCAGTCGGCACGTTTTGTAGCGCCGCGATGTAGATGACCATGACATACCCGCCACCTTGCCAGATGGCGACAATCACGATTCCCCAAAATGCCGTTTGCGCATCTCCGAGCCATGGTAATTCGAACAGGCTCCACCCCGTCAACGCACCGATCGAGGCAAATCCTTTTACATAAATGAACTGCCAGATGAACCCAAGAATTAAGCCACCGATCAAGTTCGGCATGAAGAAAATTGTGCGTAGGAAGTTTCGCGTCTTAATGTTCATCGTCAATAATAGCGCCAATGAGAAACCGACGATATTCGTCAATAGGACAGACACAAGCGTATATTTCGTCGTAATCCAAAAAGAAGCGCGGAACTGCTCATCTTCAAAGAACAAGCGATGATAGTTATCCAATCCGACAAAGTTCAGTTCTCCGGTCACGCCGTTCCAATCAGTGAAACTATAGTAAATGCCATTAAAAAATGGGATGAGTACGATTGCGACAAATGCCAGAAAAGCAGGTCCAACAAATGCTATAAAGCTCGCAGGTTTCTTCCAATTCCCTCTGCGTTTCGTCCGTTTAGTAGTCTCAGTCATGTGTATCGCCTCCACTATCACTGTATCGTGTCAAACCCTTAATGAAAACGGATACATTTGACGGAAAGGGTGGAAAATATTGAACGGAATGAATGAATTTGAAGGCGTGATGAGTTATGATAAAATCAATGATAATACGAACGGATTAAATATGATTTGCCTTGATTCATATTTTAATCCGAAATTTCCGAATGATTTTAAGAGAATAGAAAGATATCGTTCGATAAACGGAGGGACTTTTTGAATGACAACGACGAAACCATTATCTGACCTTACGATTGCCCAACAAGCCAAAACCTTGCCGATTAAAGACATCGCAGCAAAAATCGGATTACATGAAGATGATCTAGATCTTTACGGGAAATATAAAGCTAAACTTTCTTACGATGTCCTCGAACGTGTGAAAACGCAGAAAGACGGAAAACTCGTTCTCGTCACAGCGATCAATCCGACACCAGCTGGTGAAGGAAAATCGACGGTGACAGTTGGTCTCGGACAAGCGTTGAACCAGTTGGATAAACAAGCAATCGTCTGTCTGCGCGAACCTTCACTCGGTCCGACGATGGGTCTAAAAGGTGGCGCTGCTGGTGGTGGCTTCAGTCAAGTTCTCCCGATGGAAGACATCAACCTCCACTTCACAGGTGATATGCATGCGATCACATCGGCCCATAATACGATCAGTGCCATGATTGACAATCACTTGCATCAAGGAAACGACCTTGGGATCGATGTCCGACATATCGTCTGGAAGCGTGTCCTTGACTTAAACGACCGCGCACTTCGTCATGTCACGGTCGGTCTCGGTGGTCCTGCTCACGGAGTCCCTCGTGAGGACGGATTTGATATTACCGTCGCTTCGGAAATCATGGCGATTCTCTGTCTGGCCGATTCATTGGACGACCTCGAAGAACGCATCAAGCGAATCGTAGTCGCCTATGACCATCAAAAAGAACCAATCACGGCAGAACAAATCGGGGCGGCCGGGGCGGCGACGTTACTGTTGAAGGAAGCCTTTAAACCGAACCTCGTCCAAACGCTCGAACAAACGCCTGCACTCGTTCACGGCGGACCGTTCGCAAACATCGCGCACGGATGCAATTCATTGATTGCAACGAAGACTGCATTAAAGCTTGGGGAGTATGTGGTGACGGAAGCTGGGTTCGGTGCCGATCTCGGGGCAGAAAAGTTCTGTCATATCAAATCTCGAGTCGGTGATTTGAATCCGGATGCGGTCGTACTCGTCGCAACCGTTCGCGCTTTAAAAATGCACGGTGGCGTTTCAAAAGATCAGCTTCACATCGAGAATGTCGGTGCAGTCGGAGAAGGATTGAAATTACTCGCCAAACATATCGATACGATGAAAAAACTCGGACTACCTACGGTCGTCGCATTGAACCGTTTCAATTCAGATACAGAAGAGGAACTTGCAACCGTTCTTGATTGGTGTGCGGCACACGGTATTCGTGCTTCGCTCAGCGAAGTATGGGCAAACGGCGGACTTGGTGGTCGACAGTTAGCCGAAGCGGTCATTGACGCCGTCGAGTCGAACGAAAGCAAACTTACGCCTCTGTATGTGTTGAACGATTCGATCGAACAAAAGATTAAAACCATTGCGAGAGAAGTATATGGTGCTGCAGACGTCGTGTTTACCGCCAAAGCACAAAAGCAAATGCAAGATGTTCAGGCGAACGGCTGGTCGGACCTTCCCATTTGTATGGCGAAGACACCGTTCTCCCTCTCAGACGACCCTTCAAAATTCGGTTATCAACAAGGATTCACCATCACTGTTCGCGAATTAAAACCTTCAGTGGGAGCAGGATTCCTCGTCGCCTTAACAGGCAACGTGTTGACGATGCCTGGGTTACCGAAACATCCAGCAGCTCTCAATATGGGAATTGACGAATCCGGAAAAGCAATCGGCCTTTTCTAATAGGGGGATGACACATGATCGTATCGGAGTTGACGTATCCTGACGGGTATCAAACAGAAGTGATGCACGTTCAGGCAGAGCAATCGATTGGAAAAATATTCATGTTTCACGGGATGCTCGAACATCATGAAAGATATATTGAGTTTGCACAGTTTATGGCAGATAATGGCTATGATGTGTTTGTGTGTGACTTGCGTGGTGCGGGTACAAGCGCTCATGACCAACGCACATATGGGCATCTCACGCCAGGAACGGGATTCCAACAACTTGTTGAGGATGCACAGTTCCTCATCCGTCAATATGAGGATGATCGTCCGACATATCTAATAGGTCATAGTTTCGGTTCTCTTCTCGTTCGAAAGCTCGGTCAAGTCATGGGGCACGCCTTATCCGGAATCGTCGTCGTCGCCCCGCCTCCTCATCCAGGAGTTGCAGGCGAACTCGGGCATCGCTTAATTGCTACCGCGATGAAACGAACACACGAAACACACCAATCTCGTTTTTTTGAACGACTGTTATTCGGACGTTATAATCTTAAGTTTTTACCTGCTCGAACGGATAGCGACTGGCTTTCAAGTGTTCCAGACGAAGTCGACTCCTATCTCGCCGACCCAAATTGTGGCGGTTTGCCTTCCCTCGGTTTTTTACATGAAGTGACACGCGCTTCATTAGATGTCACCACGTCTGCACGGATTCATGAACATCCGAAGTCTCTTCCAGTTCTGTTCGTTGCCGGAATGGACGATCCTGTCACGCATGACGGAGAAGGGTTGAACGGAATCATTAAGAAATATCGTAATGCGGATGTCGAGCTCGCAGTCGTCACTTACGACAATGCTCGACATGAAATCCTTCGTGAAGCACACCGCGAACAAGTATGGTCAGATATTCTTGCTTGGATGAAGCAAAACAGAATCCATTAATTTACTTAATCCCCTTTTATAAGGGGATTTTTCATTTACCTGATTTTAGAAAAATTATTTTAAGCATTTACCTTTTTTGTAATTCTACTTCTTCTTTCCATTTTTTAAGTACGTTATACTTAGACCGCAATCAATTTAATCATGCTCTCTCATCCGAAAGGGGTAACATATTGAAATCGACACTCTCAAGATTAGGAGTAGCCACGATTGTCTCAGGAACGATACTGAGCACTCTCGCACCACTCCAATCATATGCAGCAACATCCGAAGGAACAGTCAACACACCCATTTTAAATGTACGGTCTGATTCGTCGACATCGTCTTCAATCGTCGGCAAATTAACGGAAGGAACAACGGTAGATGTATACACCGTCAACGATGAATGGGCACAAATCAACTTCGAAGGTCAAAAACGATACGTTTCTTCTACGTATTTGACAATCGGTTCATCTATGACAACAGCCTCTACTACATCCGCTTCATTATATGTAGCTGAAATGAACGTCAATCTTCGTTCTTCCATGTCAACGTCCGCTTCAATCGAAACAGTCATCCCAAAAGGATCACTCGTGACGCATCTATCTACTCACGGGGCGACAGGATCTTGGTATAAAGTACAATTTGGTACATATACAGGATATGTGGCAGCACGATACTTCAGCGAAACAAGTCCTTCGTTTTACGCTTCGACAACTGCCGTCTTGTACGATTCGACCGGTTCAGGTGCGTCTAAAATCGCAACGATTCCAGAAGGTGCGAAAGTCACTTACCTCGATTCATTAGGCGCGACGGGTTCATGGTATAAACTCGAATACGGTTCACTTGTCGGTTATGCACCAGCACGTAACTTTACCGCGACTTCGCTTGCTCCAGAAGCAGTCACGACATATTACGCGGTGAAGAATGTCGCGCTCTACAATAGTTCAGGAACTGGTGCATCAAAAATTGCAACAATTCCACTTGGGGCAGAAGTAAAGCGTGTATACGTGAACGGATTGAGTTCATCTTGGTATAAAGTCCAATACGGGGACACGGTCGGCTATGCGGCCGCGCGTAACTTCTCGACATCAAAACCTGAAGCCGTCGTCAAAACAACCTATTATGCGGTTCGAGACCTCGTGTTATATGAGTCATCCGCTTCCGGAGCAGCTCGTCTACGCACGATTCAAGAAGGAACAAAAGTCGTCCAAGTATCGGATGCCAACTTATCGGACTCTTGGTTCAAAATTGAATATGATGGAGTCACCGGCTTCGCTGCCGCTCGTCATTTTTCAACGAAGGCACCTGAAGAAGTGACGATCACACCATACTTTGCGATTCGAAATGTAGCGATGTATAGTTCGTCTGCAGCCGGAGCGACGAAGATTGCCACGATTCCATTTGGTGCAAAAGTAGAACAGCTTTCACAAAGCGGTCTTTCTAGTTCTTGGTTCAAGATTCGCTATGACGGAAAAACAGGATATGCAGGTTCTAGTCACTTTTCATTAAAAGATCCAGAGGTCGTGGTGAAAACAGATTATTATACAACGCGTGATGTCGTTTTATACAACCGCTCGGATGCTGAAAAAGTGAAGGTTGCGGTCATTCCATTCGGCACGAAAGTTCAACAAGTGTCGGAACCTGGTCTCACGGAACGATTCTTTAAAATCGAATACGGTCCGATTACAGGTTATGCGACGGCAGATTACTTCTCGAAAACAGTACCGTCAGACGAACAATACGAAGAAGAACGTCAAGTTCGTATCTATGTAGATGGGAACGAGCCACTCAACGTTCGTTCGACGCCTGAAGTGACAACAGCAAATAAAGTCGGAACGTTAAGTACGGGAACGATTGTCAACATCAAACCAATTGTCGGTTCAGACTGGGCACTTCTTACAAGTGGTACGTATAGCGGCAACTATATTCATACCGATTACGTCGTACCTGTCACAACGACCCCACCTGCGACAGGTATCACGAAAAAAGTTTCGTATACTAGTTATCCGATGACAGTTCGTCAGATGGCAGACCGTCAAGTGGCTCAATTCGCCCAAACGGATGCACATCGATACGATGAAGCCTACCTACCTCGTGCTTGGGTAAGTGTCAACGGATTGACAGGAAAGATTGTGAAATCTGAGATGACTGTTGTCTCAGGGTTAGGAACCGCTTTGAAGATGACAGCCTCTTCAAGCTCGTCCTCGCTCGTCACCATTCCATATGGTGCGTCAATTCAATACGTTGACCGTTATACTTCCGGGTCAACCGTTTGGTATAAAGTAAAATACGGCACGATGACCGGTTACGTGACACCAAGTTCAGTCGTCGGAACCGCCAACATTTTGAGCCGTCCAATTTTAACATCTCATGCGTACGGTCAAATTAATACAGGCGAAACCGTTACGATTACAGGTCAATCCGGCACATACTATACGATTTCGTATAAACGACCGGCCGGACACAATATCCGAGTCTTTGATAACACTTGGCGTCGTGCATCAGTTGATGATCTTCTTCCATACGTCGATCCTAGCCAGATTGATGCAAACTCTCGATCATTCTATCAATTCTTAGATTTATCGAAGAGCGCTGGGACAACTGCGACAACATTGAACAAGGTCCTCACATCAAAAGGAACGCTCAGCGGACAAGGTCAGGCATTCGTTGATGCGGCTAGTATGTATGGCGTGAACGAAGTGTATCTTCTCTCGCATGCCATCCTTGAAACTGGACATGGTACATCCCTTCTCGCAAAAGGAGTTCCTGTCGATAAAGATGGGAATGCATTAATTAACTCGAGTGGGAATCGGATTTATCCGGAACGTCCTGTTGCCGCAACCGTCTATAATATGTACGGTATTCAAGCAACAGATAGCAACCCTCTTGGAAACGGCGCCAAATACGCCTTCCAACAAAAGTGGTTCTCTCCTAAAGAAGCGATTATCGGAGGAGCTTACTGGATTGGGGCTAGCTATATCAATCACCCGACATATAAACAAAATACGCTGTATAAGATGCGCTTCAATCCTTCTTCACCAGGAACGCACCAATATGCAACGGATATCGGATGGGCCGCAAAACAAACGACAAGCATCTATAATATCTATCAATCACTTGATGCTTACACACTCAACTTCGATGTACCAAAATATCAGTAAAAAAGGAGACACGCGCCTCGTTGGCGTCGTGTCTCCTTTTATGTCCACTCAATCGAATCGATAATGGACTCGATTTCCATCTTTTCATCGGTCACCTGATCGGCTACGTAAGTTAAGAATAAGAGCCGTTTCCCATCGGTCAAGGACCATACATCTAAATGCATCCCATCTTCAATCCCACTTGCGTAGGCCGTTGTCATATCACTCGTTTCAGTCGTGACACTTGGAGCAATCTTTACATCAATCGGAAATTCGCCTAAGAACGTATTCAATTCGCTCATAGCGGATTGTTTTGGTTCTTGCGAATCTTCTGATTCATAGATTGAGATTTGAAGCGTCCCTTGCGCATCCGCTTCCGTCGAGTAAAAACTCACATAGTCTTCCTCTTCGCTGTATTCATAATGTTCCGGATACGTCAGGCGGAACCACCCATCAATTTCGTACTCTTTCATGCTGTTTTCTCCTTTACTTGCTTGAATGCCAGCCCTGTGACCATTTTAGCTTGAAGCGCGTACTTCAAGCGTTCGGTCACGTAAAGACGTTGGCTATTTACGTCTTGGGCGATCATATGTCCAAATAAGTTCATGCGGACAGTTTGATTGGATAGGAAATAGAGTCGATCCGCACTCAGCGGACGATATTCGTTTGAATGTTCAAGGTATTCGATTTCAAAGCGGCGGAGGACGTTCAGCGCACAGTAACGATCGGTTTTCCCGGTACTCGTATGAAGCTCGACACGAACGAGCTGAACGTCATACGGACAGACATTCATAAAGATAGGTCCCACCCGCTCATGGATCAAGAGGATACCCATATCGGTCTCAATTAAATCTGGCAGGGCTCCTTCATCTTGCGAGATGCTTAACACGACATACGGTCGGTTTGTCGGTGCAAGCAATTCCCCTTTATAAAATCGAAATCGTTGAATTCCTGTTAGAACCCGGGCACGCCAAGCACTCCCTCGAGCCTCGGCTTCCATCCGATACAACCTCTCTCCACTCACGCTTACTCCCCCTTCACTTGTTTGAGCGCATCGACGAACGTTTCCCATTCTAGGTTGTCACAAACAACCTTATTTTCCAATCCCCATTCTTCATCGATTGTCAAACGTACTTCGTTCGATTGTGCGTGACGGGTGACTCGAAGATCTCCTATTTGAATCATATCCGGATGAATCTCAAACGTCATACTTGGTAATCCGACCCACTTGATTCGATTCGTTCGTAACACAACCTGCCATTCTTGTTCATGATGGATCGAAAACGTCCAACTTCGGAGAGACACCGTCGTGTTCGTTTGTTTCGATTGTTTCAACATTCGAAACCCTTCACCCATCAGTCGTAAATATGATTTTCGCTCACTCATATTTCATTTCTCCCCTTTTTTCTATTATCTGCGTTGTGAATAGGATTCTGCAACCTAAAAAGTTTTTTTAAAAAAGGGTTTGCAAATTCCATCGTATATGCTATTATATCAAAGTAACGTTAAGAGTTAATACGTTTCGCGGGTGTAGTTTAATGGTAAAACCTCAGCCTTCCAAGCTGATGACGAGGGTTCGATTCCCTTCACCCGCTCCATATTTTTTCTTTGATGCGGGTGTAGTTTAATGGTAAAACCTCAGCCTTCCAAGCTGATGACGAGAGTTCGATTCTCTTCACCCGCTCCAATATCGACATATACGCGAGAGTATCTCGCACACATACACTGCACGGTTGAGACCTTGCAAAAAGCAGAAAGTCACACGACTTTCTGCTTTTTTGTTGTTCCGTCTATTGTTTTGGGGAAAAGAGTGATTGAATCCATACAGACAAGGAGGAACTCCATTGATTCAAGCGAAGCTGCAATCCTTTACCGTATACGAAAGCGCGTTGATGCGAACGACATCGACCCTCATCGATACACCAGATGCCCTTTTGTTGATTGACCCGACCTGGCTCCCCGAAGAAATTGCGACAATCCGTCGTGACATCGAATTACACCGTCGGAATCGGCCGCTTTATGTCATCTTCACACATCATCATTTTGACCACATCATCGGAGCTTACGGCTTTGCAGATGCCACAACGATTGCCTCACAGGCTTTCGTCGATGCAGACTCATCTGACCAATTAAATGAGATTCGCGAGTTTTATGAACAATATTATATTGATCACCCGATTCAAAAACCGGACATCGACCTGGTCATCCAACCCGATCAAACGCTTTTAATCGGTTCAGTGCCCGTGACCTTCCTCTCTACACCGGGCCATGACGCGACACATATGTCGGTTCTCATCGAATCCATGAATCTTCTCGTTTGTGGAGATTATGGGTCTAATGTCGAGCCACCTTTTATCGAACACGACCCAACCGCCTATCTCGACACGTTACAAACCTTGCAATCACTCATCTACGAACATGAGATTCGCTGGTTCGTACCAGGGCACGGCGATTTGTGCGACAGCCGGAGTCACATGATTGAGAGATTGAGTGCGGCGGAAGAATATATCTTGGCACTCCCCGAAGAACGTCATTGGTCCTCCGCATGGCCAGAGCACGCTTTTTTTGACCGTGTTCATGAGCGGAATCGAAAGATGGTGGAACAAAAAGAGACCGATCGTCGGTCTCGTCAACAAGACGTATAAAAAAATCGCAACGTCTCCCCAAGACGTTGCGATTTCCCCCTATGTAGACCTATTTCTTTGTGACGCGTTCTGAGCGGACCGTGAACATACGGTCAACCCCATAGATCGTTACTCCCGTCAGAGCGAGTAACCCAATCATTGCAGAAGAAAACATGACCATCCCCCCATTGTTCACAGTTTCGTCATAATCACCCCGTGGTTTCATTATAAAAGACCATTTCAAAAAAAGAAAGCGTTTTCTTCAAACTTCCTTCACATTTCCCGCATTTAACCTCTATCGTTTTTTGATACAACGTCCCTATAGTGATTAGACAGACATGTGTAAAGATGTGTAGCTTTTGTGGAATTTGGGAATACATGATGTAAGGATAAAAAGAGACAGAAGCTGCTCGTCGAGGAGGAAGAGGTATGATTAAGTACGGTACATTGGTACGAATCGAGGGAAAATATGCCGTATTGAGATGGAACAACGGCTCAAGTTTCATCCCTAGACGATTCCTACCATCCGAAGCACGTGTTGGTGATACAATCATTCGAGACAACCATCATTACTATCTTGAAGAAGATATGACCCCTAACTTTGACGCATTGATCAAGCAACACTATAAAAGCTGAACAGTCTGCCCTCTCTAACCGGGCAGTTCGTTCAGCTTTTTTTCGAATGAATCATTCTGAGATGTCGTCGATTTGTTGCTGAAGCCACGCCTCGTCTACCGGACCCGTTTTTTTCGCCACGATGATCCCTTTTGCATCTAGAACGTACGTTGTCGGTAATGCGACAACACGATATTGTTGCTCGACAGCGGCCTCTTCATCTAGCAAAATCGGAAAATCAACGGGATACTCATCTAGGAATGCCTCCACGTCCTCTTTTCCTCGTCGCTCATTTTTGGTGACGTTCACGCCAAGTACTGGGATGCCTGTCGCTTCTTCAAACGATACGAGTTCAGGAAACTCATCCCGGCATGGCGGACACCAAGAGGCCCAGAAGTTAATGACGACCGGCTGTCCTCGGAACTCAGAAAGGGTCAAATTCTCCTCATCTAACGTATTCAAAGTGAAGTCCGGGGCTTGTTGCCCCACTTCAAGTCCTCCTAATACCGATTCATTTTGGACGATCGGAACCGCTTCTTCTTTCTTTTGTGTCATCATATATTCCTCGTAGCCTTTATATGCGAGGCCAGCAATCAATAGAAGGATCAGCGTTCCAATACCAATTCTTTGTAAGCGCATCATTTACCCCTTGTTTGTTTTACTTAAGATTTCTACACTTAACTTATCATAAACCCGTAAAGGAGCGTATGGATTGTGCAACTTCAAAACGAGAAAATACAGATAACCTTAAAGGCACAAGGTGCTGAGATGACGAGTTGGAAAGTATCCGGAACTGAACTCTTATGGCAAGGGGACCCGACCTATTGGGGACGACAAGCCCCGATCCTCTTCCCGATTGTCGGTCGATTGCTCGATGATCAATATGTATATGAGGGAAACACCTATACGATGAGTCAACACGGATTCGCTCGGGACGCTATGTTCGAGGTCGAATCTTCGACTGCCACGTCGGTCCGCTTCACATTGAACGATACATCGGAATCACGTCAACACTATCCATTCCCATTCACACTGACCGTGTCCTATCAACTTGTGGGCGAAGAAGTGATTGTGACGTATCGCGTCCATAACCCGGGCGAAACGACGTTACCGTTTAGCATCGGTGGTCATCCTGCATTCAATATTCCGTTCATGGGCGGGACATTTGAAGACTACGTGATCGATTTCGGCGAAATCCGCTCCCTCGATCGCTATTTGCTCGAGGGCCCTTATTTAACAGGCGCGTATCAACCACTCGGAGAGCGTCAGTATATCCCCCTCACTCGGTCGTTATTTGACGACGATGCACTCATTTTTGAGAAAATTGAGTATGCTGCACTCCGACATCAACCAACCGGTGCAGCCATCGTGATGGAGAGTCCCTCTTTCACGCATTTCGGCATCTGGTCTCCGCCGCAGAAAGACGCTCCGTTCGTCTGTTTGGAACCTTGGTTCGGACATGCGGATTATAAAGGCCATCGAAAAGATTTCCTACACAAAGAAGGGATCCAACTCCTCCCACCAAACGAAACGTTCGAAGCGAGTTATACATTATATATGGAAAACTAAAAAATCAATCCGACGTCTTGTCGGATTGATTTTTGATTTAGAAGCGATCGTCTTGTTCGGCTTCATATTCTGACACCGGCTTTTTCATGATGAGTGCCAGAATGATATAAATGAGGAGTCCCGGGCCACCGAGAAGCGCCATCGCCACGAATAGGACTCGCATAATGGTGACGTCCACCCCTAGATAGTTTCCAAGCCCTGAACAAACACCAGCAATCATTTTATTGTTTGGGTCTTTATAAAGTTTCCGTTCCATATCATCTTCTCCTCAACTCATTATGATCGTTGTGGTCGACGTAATGTCGTTCTTCCGCCGTTCGCAACCTCTCCACGCCCTTCAAAGTCGAGCGCTTCATTAATCGGTGTGCTACCAGACTTGATTTCGATTCGGCGACCGTACAGACCTCGGTTGTCGAGAGACGCTGCGATGACAGTCGCGACATCGGTTTCGGAAATCGTCGCACCATCCGCATCACTCAAGTCCTCTGATGCTTCGATTGAACCTTTACTCGGTTCATCAACAATGGTCACTGGGCAAATGATCGTATAGTTCAAACCGCTATGTTCGATATACTCGTCAGCGGCATTGTTAGCTGACAGAAAGTTAAAGAGTTCTTTCGGTGCAGCGTTCGGTTGATCAGCGCCATAGGCACTGAGTAAGACAACATGACGTACCCGTTCCTTCTTAGCGGCATCGATGGCATTCATCGCAACGTTTCGGTCAAGCAGTTCAATTTCAGTGCTCGAACCATCCGCGCCAGCAGTTGCCGCGATAATAACGGCATCTTGTCCACTTGTCGCCTCATGTACTTTCTTCTCGAGTTCTGTCTCGACATCAACCGTCAATACGTGTGCACCCATTTTCTCGTACTCTGCTTGTAGTTCAGGATAACGAATTAAAGCGGTCACTTGATGGGTTTTCGCCAGGCTTTTCAATACACGTTTCCCGATCTTTCCTGTTGCTCCAATGACTAAAACTTTCATTCAAATTTCCCTCCTCAAAAGAGTAGTTCATTTGTTTAAATTTCCTCTTTCAAGTCAGAATCAAACCCTTTTCTTAAAATTATCTGACAGTACCCCAGACAGATAAATCAAGGGCGTCTCGAATCGCCTGCACGCTCTCTTCTAACGGTTCATAGTAATACACGTTATTGATATAAGCATCTTGACCCTCGACTTGCATCTTATTCACCTCAGGATTCGAAATCATCGTCAATCCGACAGATGCCATTTGCAAGACGTTCATCTCAAGTCCCATTTCTTCTTTCATGAAGCGATACGTCGCCGGAATTTTTGTCCATCCTGAAGGACTTGCCAGTTTTTCAGCGACAGCTGTCATGACCTCCGTTTGACGATTCGAACGTGCTCCATCCGTATCCGATTTACGATGTCTCGCATACGCCAATGCCATGTCTCCATCCATCGCATAGGAAACACCTTCCGTATACTCATACGTCTGGTTGAACCCTTTCTCGCTAAACGAATGCGTTGCCGTGACATTTACCCCACCAATCAAATCAATCAATTCCATGAATGATTCGAACGTGATGACGACCTGTCCATCGACCGAGGCGTCGGTCAGCCCTTCCACGGCACCAATCGTACACTCTGCACCTCCGAACGCGAACGCATGCGTGATTTTATCACCTTCCCGTTCAGGCTCACATGGAATCGCTGTATACGTATCACGTGGAATCGATACATTCTGAACAGTACCAGAGCGTGGTACGAATTCCATCAACTGCAAGGAGTCCGTACGAGATCCCGACAACGATTCTCCTACTCGCGCATCGCTCCCCATAATGAGGAATGTAAATGGAGCAGTCGCAAAATATCCAACAATCAGTAGCATTGCAAGTAAGAAAAGGGCAGCTTTCCCCTTCCATTTACGCTTTCGTTTCGATGGTTGTTTAGACGAATGATCTATTTCTCGTTTAGCAGGGGTAGATGGTGTTGATGGTTTCGTCGTCTGTCGAGATTTTGGTCGAGATGATTTCCGTTTCGAAAATAATGAAACCCGGGGCAGTCGTTTCCGACTTGACTTTGCCGTCCCATTTTTCGTCCTTGGCGATTCTTGGGTTTGTTCATTTAAAAAGGGATGTTCTGATTGGCGTGTTACCCGTTCACGCTGTTGTTCAGATTGTGCACGTATAGAGGGCTCGTCCGTTTCACCGTGGTCCACACGAGACGATTCGATTTCTTGATGTTCTAATTCGCGCTTTCTACGTTCGACACGCGATAAATGTTGTTCATCTTTCATCATTATGATCCTCAACTTTATCAATTTTTCTCTATTATCCCGAACCAGCCATCATCTGACAACGTTTCTTACGAAAATCCGTCTTAAGCATGAGAGCGAATGGTTGTTTCAGATGAAAAGCGGGAAAGGAATAATAATTGGTTTCTGCCCAAATCGAGATTGCCTACGAAAAGTTTGACTGAAAGGAGGAGAGCTGATGCGCATCGGAAAGTTACGCGTATTGTTAGAGCAGTATGGCGAGGCGACGTTACGCGATTTGCTCGTCGAAATGTACCGTCATACTCCTAAAGATGTGATTGATGATCAAGATTTTGATTTTATGATCAGCCAATTCACGCGCTATAAAGAGAAAAAAAATTCTGAAGAGCGACATTCGCTCTCGCAAACCATCACCTTGGCTGAACGGTTTGTTGATTCTGCGTACGAACATTTGTACATTCGTCCGAATCAAGTCATGTCAGAACGCGACCAAAAAAATTGGTACATTCATGCTAAAAAAATCATTCGCGATTTAGCGCATTACGCCGAGGAATACACAGAAGCACGTACGATGTATGAAGAAATGTTTTACCTCCTCTCTACATCGGCTGGCGAAGAACCGCTCTTCTCTACAAGTGACCCGTTTCGCCTTTTAAAAATTTCACAAGTCACCATGCTCAAGCAACTCATTCACTACTATCAGCTCGATGCCCCGATTGATACCGTTTGGATTGACCGCGCCCTATACACCGCACTCCACGTGCCAAAAGATGTTGATTCTACACGAATTGATTTACTCTCAACGCTACCCATCGAACACAGTCATGCCAATACAAGAAAACTCCTTCACTCCCGTCTCTTAAAACTTTGCGATCGGATGTTAGAGAAGTCCCAAACAGAGGATACCGCGCTCGAAAACTATCAAGCGCTTAAAATGTTAGAACTCCGCCTTCTCGTCGCTGAAGGGAATTTGAAAGAAGCGGAACAAAAATTGTTCTCTGAATATATCCCGTTCTTTTCTCATCGCTCCGAACCATTTCGGGTATATGTCGACTTTTTAGAGAGTCACGGACACACTAGTGAGACGAAGCGCTTAAAACGAATTGCTAAAGAAAAGCGAATCCGATTTTAAAAAAAGGGAGTCAATCGATAGGATCGATTGACTCCAATACATGATATGAACGAGGGGTGTTCATTTGAAAAGGAGGACAGAAAGTTGGTGCAGAACTTTCTTCCTACACATATAAGTATAAGGGAACGATTGTAACCGTTACCAAATCACTTATTGCATTTTTGTGAACGTTTTCACGTTATTCAATCGTGTTCATCATGCCAAGTCCGATGACAGATAACAACACAATTAATACGAACAAATACACCATTTCATTCGGCGATTGAAATCCTTCATGAATTTCTACATCTTCTTCGACAATGATATTTTCATGAATGACGACCGGTTCTGTCTCGGCCATGGCTGCAGACGGTGTTACCGTCAACCAAAGCACAGAAACCAGAATCAGTTGATAAATGTATTTCATCATATACTCCTACTCCGTGTTTTCATTGTGTTTAAGTATAGCACGTCTCATCCGTTCGTTGCGCTGACATTTGATGAATCTCACAGATGAACGATGAAAGGAAATCCATTTCATTGTATTGGACGGATATGTTCTATTTTACTCGAACCTTTTTCTTACGTAATTGATTTTTTCTCGAGTCAGGTTTCATCATTCTGCCACACCCCACGATACAAGATAGCGCTTACAATTTATTTGTACTTATCATTTGATAAAGAAAGAAGGATTCTTCGTGAAACGAGCGCTACGTTTTGTAGAATGCAGGCAATTACCGTTACATGAGCGTATTTCCATTCAGTCGCTATATCCTTTAAGCAAGGCCCCTTTGCTTCTCTCCCTTCCCTCGCATCATCACGTCTACGTCGCACTCAATCGAGATACCCCACTCGCTTCAATCGTCGCAAACGACGAACAGCTTGAAACGGATCATGCCATTCGCCTCTCTCAAGCCACATATGGTGATCGTCACGTCTTTCGCGGACTACTTCATCGTTTGATCTATGAACGAAGTCGAGAAACAAAGTACCCGATTACGTACTATCTTCAGGAAGAGGATTCTCATAATCAAGACAAGCATCGAATATATGAAGCAGCAGGGTTTCAAGTATTTCATCAAACCAAAACGTATCATCTACCATTCATCCCTTGCGAGAAAGCAACCCATACCAATTGGACACTCGAATTGGTGGACTATTCAAGAAGAGCAGATTGGCTCACATTTCGAAATGAACATTGTCATCTCCTTCCGGGTGCCATTTCGATGACAGATGAACAATTCGCACGAGAAGTTCGCCAGCAAACATTGTTCTATTCCGTGAAGTGGAACCGACAAGTGATTGGAATCATGAAAGTACGCTTACATATGTACCATATTTCAATACAAGAGATGCACGTTGACTGTGACGAGACTTTATTGCGGGAAGCTATTTCATTCCTTCAACAAAAATTTTTCTACATGTTCCGATACATTGAAGAGGCACATATTTCAGCAACAAGTTTGCAACCTGATTTGAGTTATACACTTCGTCGTCACGGCGCCCAAATCTCGAGTATTTGTCGTTATACGTACATACTACAGGCACCACCGACCCCGATTTATTCCTAAACAATCAAAAGACGTCGAGCAAACCAACTCTTTCTCAAAGGAAAAAGTTGTTCATTCGACGTCTTTTATTCTGCAGCAGTAGTCGACTCCATCGCTAGAGGCGGCATCGCTTCAAACAGTTCTGTCCGAAGCCCCGTATCTCTCAAATCGAGCGATTCAATCCGATCGAACTTAATTTTGCGATCGACGACATTGAACCAATACGTAATATTTGGTTCATCTTTAAAACGAATCGCATAATTCGACCCATTTAAATGAAAGTCGACCTCGGTAGACAGCAACTCGGTCGGACCAATTTGTTTATGGGTCGTTAATCGTTCAAGGACAACCTGTTCTTCATTGATGCGATAGTCGACAAACGTCGCAAGCGAGAGTCCAAACACAAATGATACAAAGGCGAAAGTGCCCACCAAACCCATCGTGATTTTTCCGTTCATTTCGCTGTCCCTCCCTCTCCTATTATATCGGATAGGCTTGAAACGTTGTGAAGTGACATTTTGTTCAACTTTAGGCAAACTGAAGCAGAAGGAGGAATTTACATGCATATCGATCATACTGGGATTGCCGTTCGAGACTTAGATGAGGCAATCACATTTTACACGACGGTCTTAGGAGGAAAACTCGTGGACCGCTATACGAACACGACCATCGGGGTCGAGACCGAATTGGCCGTCATTCATATTGGAGAGGATGTCATCGAATTGTTGCGTCCGACTAGTAAGACGAGTCCGATTGCCCGGTTCATGAAAGCTCGAGGGAAGGGTGTTCATCATATCGCCTATCGTGTCGACGATTTGGACGAAGCGATGGCCGCTCACAAACAAAATGGCATCACCTTTTTAGAAGACACGCTGCGTACGACCGCGAAAGGTAGACGCTTAATCTACATGGACCCGCGTCATTCAGGCGGTGTGATTACCGAGCTTTGTGATTATCCTAGAGAAAAGCAGTAAGAGTGATCCTCTTACTGCTTCATCATGGTTTCTTCTATGATTTGACGATTCTTCTCTTTTAACCGTTCATTATGAGAGGACACCATTGCGGTAGCATTCGCATTCGGGTCAATGTATGTTTTGGCCCGGTTCACCGCATTCGCAGCATCTTGAAACGCTCCAGCGATGAGATGTACCTTCCCTTCATGCGTGAGAATATCACCGGCAGCGTACAATCCCGGTACGGATGACTCGCTACCTGAATTCCCTTTCACATAAAACCCATCCTTCATCTCGACCTGCAATTCGCTGTTCCGAAGCAACTCCGCGTCTTGTTCATATCCGTGATTGATGACCACTTCATCGACCTCGATTACGCTCGTCTCTCCTGTTTCGACATGAGTCAAAAGAACTTGTTGAATCGATTTCCCATCGTGAGAAATCAAATCCGTCACTTTTGATCGTGGGCAACAGTCGACTCGACCCTGTTTAATTTTTTCAACTTGTGCTTCATGTCCACTAAGTTCTTCTTTTCGATACGTCAGCACGACCCGCTCTGCAATCGGCTCGAGCGCATTCGCCCAATCGACTGCACTATTGCCGCCACCCGATATCAAGACGCGCTTTCCTTTAAAGCGTTCAAGTGATTTAACCGTGTAATGGAGGTTCGACAATTCGAACCGCTCCGCTCCGCTCACTTCAACCTTATGCGGTTTGAGGATCCCGCTTCCTGTCGCAACGATGACGGTTTTTGAAATATGATGACCGTTCGTCGTGTCGATCCCGAACAAATCGTCTGAACGCTTAGAGATCGACTCCACCTTCTCGCCAAGAAGGACCGTCGGAGAGAAGGTAAGACCTTGCTCGACGAGTTGGTCGATCAGTTTTGCCCCAGTCGTCGGTAGGAGACCACCTACGTCCCAAACCATTTTCTCTGGATAGACATGTACTTTCCCGCCTAAAAAAGGTTGAAATTCGATAATTTTCGTCTTCATACCTCGTAAACCGCTGTAAAAAGCGGCATACAATCCAGCCGGTCCCCCACCGATAATCGTCACGTCGAATACTTCCTCGTTCATCGTCGCACCCTTCCTCTCTATATACATAAAAATGATAATCATTCTCATTAGATGATAACCTGTTTTGGTCACTTTGACAATTTTTTTCGAATATCGTCCTGAGGGATTTGGTTTTTCTTATGCGTAGGTCGGGTAATGAAACATGAATCAAAAGGGAGGATGTGCGTGATGAATTGGATGGATGTCCTATTAATCGTCGTATCATTTTTTTGGCTAGTTGAGACGTGGCGATTTCGTAACCGAAAAGAGGCAACAGACGGGGCTGTCGAGCGGAAGAGCTTTTACTTTGTAGCGACGACGATGATTGGCGTCTTCGTGTTGTCTCTGATCTCTTCGCTTGTTTTCGAATCACAGCCTTCGACAGTTCAACGAATCATCGGACTTACTTTTTACATAGCCGGCGTGTCGTTACGTTATTGGGGGATTTTACACTTACGTCATCAATTCACACGACATGTCGTCGTCCGACCGGAAGACGAACTCGTCAGCTCGGGACCGTATCGTTACTTACGCCACCCTCTTTACACAGGGTTGTTATTGATTACGTTCGGATTCTCGCTATACTTTATTCATTGGGGAATCGCCTTGATTGGTGCGGGTCTCACCTCGCTTGCATTACTGTACCGCATTCGAATCGAGGAAGGTATGCTCATTCGCCATTTCGGTCAGTCTTACCAATCCTGGTCGAAGACGCGCAAGCGCCTCTTCCCCTTCATCTATTAAAAAGGAGTCCGGCTCATCGCTGGACTCCTTTTTCATTTAGACAGAATACTTGCTGAGTAATCGGACGACGATGACCCCCGCGATGAATGCGACGATACTGAGTATCCACATGACTCCGGAAGCTGGTACACCCGGAAACACGACGGCGAGTGAGCCAATGACCAATCCGATGATGACGGAGAACGTCATTCCCGGAAAATTCGCCAACAAGTAACGAATGACTTTACTACTTACAATAAAGCCGACGGCCACTCCAGCACCGACAATCCCAATAATCAACAGATTGAAATTTGAGATGGCGCTGATGACGGTTGGATAAACGCCAATTAACAACAAGACGAATGAACCGCTAATTCCAGGAAGCAACATCGCCATGCTGCCCAACCAACCGGAGAAGAATAAGAGAAGCGCCGTCCCGAACGTCACGTCCGTCATAATAGACGAATCAACCGGATTCAAGAATGCCATACTCGCAACGAGTATCGTTGCGACAACCATAGCAATAACATGAACCGGACGAATCGATGCGCGTGATTTAAATTCCACGAATAGAAGTGGAATAATCCCTAAAATCAATCCGATAAAGAAAAATTGTGTCGGTGCATAATACTCCAGCAATAAGTATTCAATAACTCGACTCAGTGCGATAATGGCTGTCCCCATTCCAATTGCCAATGGAATCAAGAACCCGATATATTTTTTCCAATATCGGCTAAATACGCCGCTAATCGCTTCGATGAGTTGATCGTAGATGCCTAAAATGACTGCAATGGTACCGCCGCTTACACCAGGGATTAAATCACTCGTCCCCATGGCCATCCCTCGCCAAATGTTCTTCCACTCCATAATGTATCTCCTTTACGTATATCTTTCCTCAAGCACTTAGTATAGTCGAGAAAAGAAGTTTGCGCATCCGCTTTTAGACTGAGAAAGGAGTCGAATTGATTTCTTTGATCATATAGTCAAATCTCGCCCCAGAAATGTTGATTTCTTTTTCCTTATGGAAGCCGAGACGTGTGTATAAGCGATGTGCCGCAGGATTTTCTTGATCCACGTTCAATGTGACGGCGGGCACACCGCGTTCTTTCGCAACGAGACAAACGTGTTCGATTAACTTCGTCCCGATTCCACGACCTCCATACGCCTCTGCGACAGCCAGTGAATCAATGTATTGGACATAACCTTCCGTTTCAACGTCCACCTCTTCTCCACTTCCATGCGCCGTCAACCATTCTCGAATCGGTCGATCCAATTCTTCTGCCTTATCCCCACGATACGAGATGATCATTCCGGCAACTTCTCCTTCAAAATCCGCCACCCAGATGTTTTCGTGACTCAAGCGGTTATTTGGTTTCTCTACCCACATCGCTAGTCGCTCCAATACCTCAGTCGTATCCGTTGATGCTGTCAATGTGTACGCAATCTCATGGATCGCTTGATACATGAGTGGTGCAATTTGTTTACTATCTTGTTTGGTTGCTTGTCGAATATTCATGATTAATCCCTCCATCATCCAGTCTAGCATAGCCCGGCACATCGGTTGTTTGTCCACACTCGTTTTGTGGCATCATATAGAGTGAAAGGGGCGAATCGAAATGAAAGCTATTCTTACAGGAATGAACGGTACAGTGGCACCCGTTGTTGCCGAAACGTTGCAGCGCCATGGAATTGAAGGGATTGCGTGGAATCGCGAGCAAGTGTCCACGACAAACGAAGAGGAAATGCGAGAATTCATCGAGCGCATCCGACCGAACTACTTTTTACATATCGGTATGGGCGCGGTGGAGTGGGCCGAGACGCTCGCTCGTTTATGTGGTGAGGCGAAAATCCCTTTCCTGTTCACGAGCACGGTTTCAATTTTTTCAGATGAAGTGACCGGACCGATTTCCCCAGATACGCTACCAGATGCCGAGGATGACTATGGAAAGTATAAGCGTGAGTGCGAACGTGCGATTATGAACGCCAATCCTGGTGCTCAAATCGTTCGTCTCGGATGGCAAATCGGGGATGAGGCCGGATCGAATAATATGATGGACTATTTTACGAACGAAATGAAGCAACGAGGGGTCATCCAAGCGAGTGAGCATTGGTATCCATCATGTTCATTTTTAGTAGACACGGCAGACGCGCTATTTGAAATTTTGACTAAACGTGGACCGGGCATCTATCAGTTAAACGGAAATGCGAACTATTCCCTATACGACATCGCCGTCGGACTAAAAGAGCTTCATGACACCGACTGGCAGATTGAATGTACCGATGAACCGAAACGGGATAATCGAATGATCGATTCATCGGTCTCGATTCGTCCCATCTCCAAACGCCTAAATTTGCAAACGAAGTAAATTCAAAGTCGCCTACTCCCATCGAGTAGGCGACTTTTTTATTGGTTTCGAGTTAGATGAGTCAATCGCAATTTACTTTTCGGCAGACTCGGCATGTCTACAAAACTATAGCTCAAGTCTTGAGGTGGGACCGTGTAGGCGTATTCCTTAGTAAACAACTCAATGACTTGTCCAAGAATTGCAATGGTCACATGTTCACCGGCACATCGATGTCCAAAATCTACATCTCCCCCACCTTGCGGAATAAAGTTAAACGGACTCTCGTTCCAATCTTTAAAACGAGAGGGATCGAATCGATCCGGCTCCGTCCAAATAGAGGAATCATGATTCGTACCGTACAAATCAAGAAGCGTCAGCGTCCCTTCCGAAAATGCATAGCCGTCCCATTCAAAATCGGTTTTGACACGAGCTGCCGCTACAGGGAAAAATGGATAAAACCGTCTCACTTCCTGAACAAATTCTGTTTTCGAGACCTCTCCCCGCTCTACCTGCTCTTTTACATCCGGGAACTGATGTAAAGCTAAGACAGTGAAGAGGACATACACCGAGATTGCGACAGTCGGGCGTAAAATGTTCAATACTTCGACCGCCACGACGTCTTCAGGTAATAACTCTCCGGATTCATCTCGGTGCCACGAAAATTCGTACAGCGCCGTATGTTCGTTCGGCAATAATCGATTCGACCGCACTTCTTTTACCATCTGACGAATCCAGGCTTCAGCGGAACTTCGTGCCTTCCGACCTTGTAAATACGTGGGACCAAGAGACGTACCCGATTCAAATAATAACCTCATCTCTTCAGTGCGCTTCCCAACTTCTTCTTTCGCAAGTGGAACTCCCGACCATTCACATACGGCCTTCATCAACACTTGTTGCGCAATATCGTATAAGACGACCTCCTCTCCCATTCGTTCAATCTGGTTCCACTCTCGATATGTCAAGCGGAGCAATCGATCTATATTTTCTTTTGTCATCAATGACATGAACATATGTTTTCGATGCGTATGAGCCGCACCATCTAGTGTTTGGACCCCATCTTCTCCAAACAAGGTTTTCAATAGACGTTTTGGCGCCGCATTCTGACGCATGAATTTGTCTGCATCATAGAACACCTCGGCAGCCTCTTCGCCCCCAAGACAAATCACGCGCTCCCCGAGCAAACGTGTTTCAAAGATATTTGATTGAAAACTTTTGCGACGATTCGCAACAAATAGATATCCTTCCCGTAAAAAATCGACACTATGGTCGAGTCCTTCTTGTTTCGGTATGACTTTCCCCATCCAACTCACCCTTTCTCTTTTCTCGAACTATAAAGGATGTTCCCCCGTTTTTAGCGAACAAACCTAATATCGAAAGGAGCGAGTGACATGTTGCCGTTCTTACTGACATTGCGTCGAATTGTACGCGGAATCTGGCGTGGCCTCCGCGAACCTGAGTTCCAAGTCTTATTCAGTCTTGCCTTTCTCACTGTCCTGTCCGGTACACTTTTTTACACACGGTTCGAGGAGATGCGTTGGTTGGACGCACTTTACTTCAGTGTCATCACCCTGACTACCATCGGATATGGTGATTTTGCCCCTCAGACCGACATCGGAAAAATATTCACAATCGGATATGTATTGACTGGGGTGGGCATCATGGTTGGCTTTATCACAAAAGTGTTTGATCATTTACAAAAAGCACGACTCGATGAATTAGAAGCAAAACAAAAGACGCCACCCTCTGATTCATAAGGATGGCGTCCTTCCGTTTAGGAAACTTTTCGATTTTCAATTTCAAGCTGTTGGTTGAAACGCTTCGTCTCGGCAATGACAACACCCGACAAGAACAAGAGACCAATCAAGTTCGGGATGGCCATTAAGCCGTTGAAGACATCCGATAACGCCCATACCAAGTTCAAGTTCGTCGTCATGGCACCGAGTCCCGCGACGAGTACAAAAGCAATCCGATAGGGAAGAATCGACTTTTGTCCGAACAAGTAATGAATGGAGCGTTCGCCGTAATACGACCAACCGAGCACGGTCGAATAGGCGAACAAAACGAGCCCGATTGTGACAATATAACCGCCGGCTGGTCCGAGGAACAGTTCAAATGTAGCTGAAGTCAATTCGACCCCTTCAAGTCCTGTCCCGATTTGACCACCCATGACGAGTGTCAATCCTGTCACCGAACAGACGACAAGCGTGTCCAAGAAGACTTGAGTCATCGAGACGAGCGCCTGACGACCCGGCATATCTGTTTTCGCTGCCGCTGCTGCGATCGGAGCAGAGCCAAGACCTGCTTCGTTCGAGAAGACACCACGTGCCACCCCGTATCGAATGGCAGCTCCGATGGCCCCTCCACCGATTGCTTCTGCACTGAACGTACTGCTGAAGATGAGTGCGAACGCATCCGGAATCAGCGAGTAATTCATCACCATAATTAAAAGACCGCTACCTAAGTAGAAGGCAATCATGACGGGGACGAAGTAACTGACTACTTTCCCGATGGAACGCACGCCTCCGAGAATGACCGCTCCTGTAAAAATCATAATGAGAATCCCTGATATGTATAGTGGTACGTCAAACGTTGTTTTGAGCGCAAGCGCGACCGAGTTCGTTTGGACCCCGTTTCCAATACCGAACGCCGCAATCGATGCGAATGCAGCAAATGCTACCGCTAACCATCGTTGATTCAACCCTCGTTCTAGATAGTACATCGGTCCACCAGCCATTTGACCGCGCTCATCAGTGACCCGATACTTCACGGCAAGAACTGCCTCTGCGTATTTCGTTGCCATCCCAAAGAAACCGGACACCCACATCCATACGATGGCTCCCGGTCCTCCTAATACGACCGCTGTCGACACCCCGACGATATTCCCCGTACCGACGGTCGCCGCCAGAGCAGTCATGAGCGCCTGGAAGTGACTGATGTCCCCTTTAGAGGATTGATCCTGATTTTTCGAAAACGCCAATTTCAACGCATACGGTAATTTGGTGATTTGAATCCCACCTAGACGCACCGTCAAGTAAATGCCTGTCCCCACAAGCAAAATCAAGAGCGGTGGTCCCCATACAAAGTTGGATGCCGTACTCACCCATTCACTAAATGATTGCCCCATACAAAGTATCCCCTTCCCCCGAAAAATAGTGTACACCTCTATTTTTTCAGAATACTTAGAACAATGCAAAAGTATTGTACTAAAACAACTGATTCATTGTTTGTTCTGTACAAAAACAGCGAGACGAACTCAATCGTCTCGCTGTGACTCAGGTTTCTCTCGTTGTAAAGGCGCTTTCCAATCAAATGTATCCGGAACATAATCGAGCCCGCCTGGATGAAACGGCTGGCAGCGAATGAGTCGGCGAGCGGTTAAATAACTGCCTTTGACAGCCCCATGTTTTTCGATTGCTTCGATTCCGTAGTGCGAACAGCTCGGATAAAATCGGCACGTTGGCGGCTTTAATGGTGAAATAAAACGCTGGTAACCTTGAATCCCTTTTACTAGTACACGTTTCACACGATTTCGCCTCACTCTTTTGAATTAGTGCCATCATAGCGCGATTTGAAACGTTTGTCATGTTCGTCGATTCCTATGTCAAATCGTTTTCCATCTCTTTACAAATGAGCAGGATGGGCGATATTCGAGTGTATGTTTGTTATGATAGTCAACATAACTATTGACCGAATCGAAAAGAAGAGGTGACGAATGATGAATCAATTACTAATGGTCGGTGCTGGATCGATGAGTGAGGCGCTCGTTCGCGGGTGGATCGACTCGGGCATCGAACCGACACACATCACAATGACAAACCGAAGTGACCGGGAGCGCTTACTCTTCCTACAAGATGAACTCGGCGTTCAAATTGTTGAGGACGAAAACGTTAACGACTATGACATCGTCGTATTAGCGATGCAACCTGATGGCGTCATCCCGTACGTAGAATCAAAAGAATGGAAGACCCCACTACTCGTCTCAGTCGCTGCACATATCGAACCGAGCCAATTAGAAGAGGCTTCAGGGCTACCAGCTGTTTGCGCCATGCCGAACACGCCTGTCGCCCATCGGAACGGGATGACGGGGCTATGGTTTGGTCCAGAAACAGATGAGGCAGTCCGTGAGAAAGCGACTTCTCTCTTTGAACGGGTCGGTCGAACGGCCGTCACCGATGCGAAAACGATGTCCGCCTTTATGGCCGCTGCAGGGTGCAGTCCTGCCTTTTTCTATGAAATCGTAGGTGCGATGACGCCCGTCCTAACGGATGTCGGTTACGATGAACAGACAGCGCGTCAAATTGTCGCCCAAGCGATGAAAGGCTCCGCTGAGTTACTGTCTCATGAAACACGTGAGACGAATGAACTGATTGCCGATGTGGCCGCTCCAGGCGGACCGACCGACCGTGGTGTCGGCGTGCTTCGTGAACGGAATCTTGCTGACGTGATGGCTTCAGCCTTGCGCGAAAGTGCCAAAGAAGATCATGAGTCGATTGAAGAAGTGTAAACGATACTCGTTTACACTTCTTTTTATGTTCACTCGACCTTACTATTTATTATTTATAACTTTTTATATGATCAATATTTCACTTTCTCTTTCGACATGATAAGATAGCGAATGAGAATCGTTATCAAAAGATGGGGAAGGTTACTTATGAGTCTATTACGACATGTCGCGTTGAATCAAACCGTCATTTTATCTGATTTGACTAAAATTGATGATCGCTTGCGCCGACGAATGATTTCTCTTGGTTTTTACGAGGGATGCTCGGTTCGTGTGAAGCGCAGAGCTATTTTTTCAGGACCGCTCACCATTGAACAAGTGGATCATCAACAAATTATCGCCATCCGAAGATCAGATGCCGAAAAAATCGGAGTGATTGTACCATGAGCCAACGGATCGCATTGATTGGCAATCCAAATACAGGCAAAACTTCATTGTTTAATCGATTAACAGGTTCATTCGCACATGTGGGCAACTGGGCCGGTGTCACAGTCGAACAAAAAATCGGTCAGTTACATGGGAAAGTCGGACAATTAATTGATTTACCCGGTGTCTATGACTTAGACCCGCTCTCGGCAGATGAAGCGATTGTCTCCCGTTTCTTACTGCATGAACCATTTGACGGGATGATCAATATTGTCGATGCTTCACAATTAGAACGTAACTTACAACTTACTTTGCAACTTCTAGAGATGGGACGACCGCTTCAAATCGGTTTAAACATGGTCGACGTCGCAGAAAGTCGTGGAATGCATGTTAATCTCGACAAATTAAAAACGCTCCTCCAAGTAGATGTCTTCCCGATCACCGCACGAACAGGTTATGGTTGTGACGTCTTGCTCTCATCGATTCAAATGGAGAAGCGTCAACCTTTCGAATTAAACTATGGTCCAGAGACCGAAGAAGCGATTACACGCATTCTTCGTTTAACTGGTCTATCGAGAACGGATCGCTGGATTACAATTCAATATTTAGCAGGCAACCGGATTGTCGTCGACCATTTAGAAGCATCATCTCCAGAGATTGTTGCCGTCCGAAAAGAACTGGAAACGGCTATAGGGCGTTTTGCACACGCACACATCACTGAGCGTCGTCGCGATTGGGCGAAACAGATTCGACACCAGGTCATTGAAAATCACAATGCACAGGACGTGACGATGACAGATCGCATCGATGCGGTTGTGACGCATCCTATCTTAGGTTTACCCATCTTCTTCGGGGTACTCTATGCGCTATTCCACGTGACATTTAATTGGGTTGGTGCACCTCTTTCCGATTTATTAGACGGACTATTGTCTGGTCCGATCACATCAGGAACGGTTTGGATGTTAGATGCTGTAGGTGCTTCTCCATTCATTAAAGCACTTCTCGTAGACGGTGTCATCGCAGGTGTCGGTGGCGTATTGGTTTTTGTTCCGCAAATCTTTGTCCTCTTTTTCTTTATCTCATTTTTAGAGGACTCCGGATATATGGCGCGAGTCGCCATCGTGATGGATCGTTTCATGCAACTCGTCGGATTGAATGGAAAAAGCTTTATCCCGATGATTATCGGATTCGGATGTAACGTTCCTGGAATCATGGCCGCTCGAACGGTCGAAGAGGAGCGCGAACGTCTAGTCACCATCTTCATCTCACCATTCATGTCATGTTCGGCCCGGCTTCCGATTTACGCTGTGTTTGCGGCGAGTTTCTTCTCTACTCATCAAGCACTCGTTGTCCTCTCGCTCTATATGTTGGGAATTTTCCTTGCCTTGATTGCCGCGAAAATCTTTACGAAGGCATTGGCCTCTGAAGATCAGACGAGCTTATTCATCGTCGAACAACCTCCATACCGCGTTCCCCAAGGACTTACCTTATGGCGTAGCACTTGGCAAAAAGCTAAAGGATTCGTTCGAAAAGCCGGTACATTTATTTTTGGTGGCTCTGTGTTCATCTGGCTACTCGCCTATTCAGGTCCAAGCGGCTTTGATGTACCGATGAATGACAGTTTCTTGGCGATGATTGGTGGTATGATTGCCACATTACTCGTCCCACTCGGATTCGGTACTTGGCAAGCCGGTGCCTCGCTCATCACCGGATTCTTAGCAAAAGAAGTGGTCGTGTCTACGATGGCAATCATCTATGCGGTCGGCGAATCAGATTTATCGGAGTCGCTATTACCAATCTTCACCCCACTCAGCGCGTATAGCTTCATGGCCTTCGTTTTACTTTATGTCCCTTGTTTGGCGACAGTCGCTGTCATCCGGCGAGAAGTGGGTAGTGCCAAGTTGACATGGTTCGCCAGTTTATACGGTTTAGGTGTCGCTTATGTGGTGTCTCTTGTCATTTATCAAGTCGGTCGCTTATTCGGAGTTGCGTAAGGAGGAATACCATGTCATTCTTTGACCTACTCATCGGATTCATTGTTTTTGGATATGCCGCATTTTCTCTTTACCGCTACACACGTAAAGCAAAAGGCGGGAAATGTGCAACATGTGAAATTGAACCTACCTGCACAGCGGCGTGCGATGCAGCCGATTGGGATAAAATCATTGCGGAAGCTCTACGAAAAGAGCCTTCCACAATGAATGCAACCACGAAAAAAGACTGAATCGAATTCAGTCTTTTTTCTTTACAGCATATGTATAACCGTGACAATCATCGCGACCACTAAAATCCCCGGTAATAAATTGGCCACACGAATTTTTGTGATTCCAACCAAGTTCAGACCAATCGCCACAATCATGACCCCACCGGTCGCGGTCATCTCTAAAATAAAACTGTCCATGAGCGATTCCGGTATGAATTTCATGATTTGAATGGCGAGTAATGCGATTCCGCCCTGATACAGTAACACTGGAACTGCTGAAAACATGACCCCAATCCCAAGTGTCGAACTTAACACGAGGGCCGTAAAACCATCAATCAACCCTTTCGTGTACAACACGTCATGATCACCACGCAACCCGCTATCGAGCGCCCCGATAATGGCCATCGCCCCGATCACGAAAATGAGTGTGGCCGTTACGAATCCTTCCGCTACACTCGATTGACTTCCAAGTCGCCGTTCAAGTCGATAACCGACTTCATTTAATAATTCATCTAACTTCCACCACTCCCCGAGCGCTGACCCGACGACGAGACTTCCGATGACAATCAAGAAGTTCTCACTCTTCATCCCCATTTGAATCCCAAGCAAGATGACCGCAAGCCCGATTGCCGCAGTCACCGTCTCCTTCATACGCTCCGGAATGCGGTGAAATAAGAGACCTAGCAATGCCCCGATGACAATCAATGCGGCATTGACGAGTGTACCCGTTAGCACCATGTTGCATTCCCCGTTTCATTATGTATTGAAAGGAATATACCAATTGCTTTCGTGCCATGTCAATATACAAAAAAAGAGCCACTTCTCGCAAGAAGTGGCTTCGCGGAAACCCATGTTCCGGTGGGTTTCTCGAGGGTTTGGCACCCAAGTGATTCTGACTGGGCTCGAACCAGCGACCTCTACCCTGTCAAGGTAGCGCTCTCCCAGCTGAGCTACAGAATCAGGTCGTGTCCTCTCTTAAGGACACTATTAATATATCAAGAAACTATTGAGTTGGCAACAACTTTTTTTATTTTTTTAGAGACTTTTTATCGTGTCATTTGTTGACGGTCGATATGTCGACATAACCGCTCCAAGTCACCCGCATAAACGGAGACGAGCATATCCTTGTACAGTGTATCTCGATCCCAGTGAAGACCATTCGCTTTGGCGACACGTTGAGATGGAGCGTTGTCCGGATGAATCAGAGAAATAATCTCCTTCTCGCCCTCTGAAAAAGCATGCTGCATCAGACGCGCGGCGGCTTCTCGACCATATCCCATGTGCCAATGCTTCGGTGACAACCAATATCCGACTTCCAACTCGATTTTGCCGTCCAATTCATGCAATAGCGTACCTGCGTGACCAATCGGTTCATCACTTTCAAATGTCATGAGCTTCAGGAGACCCGTTTGGCGTCCTGTCTCATAGCGGGCCAATTGACGTTCAAACCATTCAATCGTCTGTTCGTCTGTATACGGTCTCCCATCCGGACTGATGAAGCGCATCACCCGTGGATCTTGGAGAAGCGATTTGACAAAATAGAAATCAGAAAGCGTATACGGTTCAAACCGCAAACGTTCGGATTGCAACTCGACAAGATGCATCGTTTTCCGCCCCCTTTTTTTCATCACATAATCTGAAGTAATAAATTCCCGTTTTCAGCACATTTCAATCCTTTACGAGACAATTTTTAAACCGATTACACTACTAATAATCATCAACAAAAAGAAGATACGCCAACGATTTTTCGATTCGTTCAAATAGAGCATCCCTAAAATGACACCGCCGGCCGCGCCGATGCCTACCCAGATGGAATAGGCAAGACTAAGAGGAATGACCTCAAGTGATTTTGATAACCAATAGAAGCTGAGCGCAAACGATAAAATTGATGCAATCGACCACTTTAAAATCTGGTATCCTTTCGATTTCCCCATAAAGAAAACGGCTGTCATTTCAGCAATTCCCGCTCCAATCAGATAAACCCAACTCATGCTTCTTCCCCTCCTGTCACTTGCTTCAATCCGATGATGCCGATAATCAACGTCGCCACAAGTATTAGTTTCCATCCACTAAGCCCCTCGTCAAACAAGAAGGCGCCAACTATGACTGTGCCGACCGCACCGATTCCTGTAAAAACAGCGTACCCCGTACCGGCAGGCAGCGTCCGAAACGCTTTCGCCAATAATCCGAAACTGAGAATCAATAACACGATTGTCCACAATGTCGGACCTAGAATCGTGAAGCCTTCAGACAACTTCATCGTGGTCGCCCAGACGATTTCGAGTAGTCCTGCAAACAGGAGGGAGATCCATGCACTCTTCTCTTTACTCATCCCAACCCACTCCTTTCTTGAAAATTCGAAACGCAGCTTGTTGTCTCATATTCCGATCCTCTTCAAATGTGAATAACGATAGTAAGGCGCCATCTAAAAAGCAATAGTAGGCAGCATATAGTTCATCGAGCGATTGTACCGGTAAATCGCCACGTTCCATCGCCAGTCGAAATTGCTCTTTCTCAAATCGTTTTAACTTGGTTTCGACCGTACCGATGACTTCCTCGATATACTCTCGAAACTCCGGAGGAGGTACTAGTAACATTCGTTTCGTCAACATCCAAGTCTCATGATCACTAAAGAATGACGTGAGTGTGTTGACAATCGAATCGATTCGTTCTAAAGGTGGTCGTCCAGCCGTATCGTCACAAGTTGTCTGCCATACTTCTTCGTAACGATTCGCCATATCTGACACGACTTGTTTGAACAGTTGTTCCTTCCCATCGATATGGGCATATAAAGAAGCCTTGCGAATCCCTACATCTTCCGCTACTGCCGCTAGTGACAACCCTTCGTAACCATCCCGTGCGAAGCGTGTTCGAGCAGACTGCATGATTTTATCTTTTGTATTCACGTCATTCACTCTCCTTGCCTTATACATTACCTAACGAACGGTAGGTAGTCAAGTCAGGTGATTGTATTTTGGTTCATGATTCTCCACAATACAAGTAGAAAGAGGTGACGAAAGATGATTGAACAATTGAACGTGTCGATTCCGACGGAGAAGGTACGTGGTCAAAAGCGGATTGTCCGCGTATTTCGACCAGACTGGGTCGACGTCAGCACCCCGCTTCCCGTCCTGTATATGCATGATGGACAAAATGTGTTTTCTGGAAACACTGCTACATATGGAGAAGGTTGGGAAATCGATCGTTGCATCGACCTGCTACGACTCCCGCTCATGGTCGTCGCCATCGCGAGCGCCCCGAACTGGCTGGACCGTTATGATGAGTATTCATATGAGGAAGATGAGATGCTGTATCGACGGATCGGACCCGAATTGGCAAGAACTCGTCCAACACTCGGTGGCCAAGGCCGTATGTATACAGATTGGCTCATGAACGAATTAAAACCACGAATTGACAGCGAGTACGCTACTGACCCAGAAGATGTCGGGGTCATGGGGAGCTCGATGGGAGGTGTCATCTCTCTATACATGATGGCGACCTATCCTTCTATTCGACGAGTTGGTTCCCTCTCCACTGCGGCATGGGCCAATCTTGATCCATTGATCCGAGAAATGAAACATGCTGAGTTCGCCGGTAAACTATATATGGACATTGGCACAAATGAAGAGAGCGGGCCTATCACTCCAAGCGACTACCTATTCACGAATGCGAAACTGATTGACGTCATCGCGCAGAAAGGAATCGCCTTCCGATATGAGGTCGAACCAAATGCGATTCACAACGAATCGGCCTGGCGTCGCCGCTTGCCTCACGCACTGCGCTATCTATACGATTGCACGTAAAAAGAGCGAATTCCGTAACTTTCGGAATTCGCTCTTTTGTTTAGATGACCCAGTTCCCGTCACGCATGATTGCTTCACGCGTCCCGTCTTCCCGTTCACCATCGATATTCATTTCGGCTGACCCGATCATGAAGTCAACGTGTGTCATCGAGTCGTTCGCCCCGTTCGCCGCGAGCTCTTCTTGTGACATCGAAGGACCCCCTTCGAGACATGTCGAGTACGCACGTCCGAGCGCCAAGTGACACGATGCATTCTCATCAAACAACGTGTTATAGAAGAGAAGACCAGAGTTCGAGATTGGAGAATCATCCGGAACGAGCGCTACTTCACCGATACGACGCGCACCCTCATCCATATTCAACAATTCATCAAGAGCCGCTTGCCCTTTTTTCGCCTCCGCTTTGACGACTTTCCCACCTTCAAACCAAAGAGTGAACTCATCAATCAAGTTCCCGCTGTAGCTGAGTGGTTTTGTACTCGATACGTGACCTTCCACAGAATCTTTATCTGCGAGCGTGAAGACCTCTTCCGTAGGCATGTTTGCGATAAAGTCGATGCCATCGACGTTCGGGCCGCCACCGCCAAGGAAGACGTGTTTTTTCGGAAGTCCGATCGTCAGTTCCGTACCTGGCGCTTTGTAATGAAGCTTCGCATATTTCTTCTCTGTCAACAGCTTCGCACGGCTACGGAGTGATTGATCGTGTGTATCCCATGCCGCGACGACATCTTCTTGATCCATCCGCGTTGCTGCGAAGATGGCTTGCCATAATGCTGCAACCGCATCATCACGTCCCGGGAATACTTTTTGTGCCCACGCTTCTGACGCACCTGCGACGATTGACCAGCTCACATTGTCGCTCATCACATATTGACGCCACTTCGCAAGCGCTTGTCCTGCTGCACGGTTTGCATCCGAAATGCGTGACGATTCCACACCATTCAATGCATCCGGGTCATCACTGACGATTGACAAGAATGCCGTCTTCTCTTCAGCCAATTGCTCAAAACGAGCCTTCAACCAATCTGGAAACTCTTTGAACGAATCCGCTGGTGCATTGAAATAACGGATCTTCCCTGTTTCTTCGTCGCTCCAGTTGACGAACACTTGCTTCGCTCCGGCCGCATAAGCAGCCTTCACCACGTGACGGACGAGTGGTGCCTGACTGATGTCAGCACGTACTTCTAATTGTTGACCAGGTTGAATGTTCACACCTTTTTTCACAGCTAATTCTGCATAGCGTGCGAAATCTGCCTCTGTCGGCATCGAAATCTTAGACATATGTATCGTTCCTCCTTTTCAGTTATCTTTATTTTCTTAAATTTCAGGAAAAGTTGCAACCAATGCGCAAAAACGGGCATATTAGTAGATGAAGAAAGAAGGAGGAATCCAAATGGCAGATTGGAAAACAACATACACACATTTTTTAAAACAAGCGAAAGAAGACATCCGCGACCGAGAACAATTGGGCGACTTGCTCGTTCAAGGTGAACGCGCACTCGCAAAAGTCACAGTCGATGTGGCATCCAATGAAATCAGTAACATCGAGCGTGAAGAAGAACTGACACTTTACTTCCAGATGAAACAAATGCTGAATATGTTACGCGCGCTTTACAATGAACAATTTGAGATGCAACCCGATAAACAAGAGGAACTTGTTGCGGCCATCCTATACTTCGTCTCCCCATTCGATGCGATTCCAGACGATGTCCCACTCGGACTTTTTGATGATGCTCAAGTCATCGATTACGTACATGAGCAATTAGCGAGTGATATCGATCGATTCCATAATGACATGTGAGACTTGAAATGACGTAAAAGTAGCAGTACGCTTGCAGAAGACTTACAAAAAGGAGGCGTCAGGCCTAGCCATTATCTATGTATGCAAAATCTCGAAAACGGGTTGCCCTTGAAACGGTACTGTTCATCATTGCCGGGACAATCCTTCAGTCTGTCTTTGTCAGCTTACTGCTCAAACCAAATGAAATCGGTTCTGGGGGAATCGTCGGAATCACGTTGATTACGAATGAACTGTTTGGAACTCCCATCGGTTTGACACAGCTCGTGCTTAATATCCCACTCTTTTTATTGGGACTAAAATATTTGGGACGTCGATTTATCTTGATGACAGGAATTGTCGTCGTACTTTCCTCTATCCTCATCGATAGTTTGCCAGTCTTGATTCCCCCGACCCCACTCGATGATCCGCTCGTCGCTTCGGTGTTCAGCGGAATCGTTTCAGGGCTTGGACTCGCACTTCTCCTCTTTGCAGGAGCTTCCACCGGTGGACTCGACATTCTAGGGAAAGTCATCTATATGAATAATCGAAACTTGTCGTTGCCTAAAATCTTTCTGACACAAGACATCATCGTCTATGTGTTGGTCTTCATCGTCTTTGACATCAAAGCTGTCATGTACGCGCTTGTGTTAAGCTTCGTCAGATCCCGTACGTTGCTTACGATTCATAAATTCTTCGCTGCCCAAAAGCAATGCTTCATCATTTGTCAAAAAGCAGACGAAATCAATTTGGTCATCAAGCAGAATTTGAAACGGGGCGTCACCATCATGGATGCGACAGGCGGATATTCGAACGATTCGAAAAAAATGCTGTACGTCGTCGTCCAGAACAATGAAATCCCACGCCTTCGTCAAATCGTGTCTGAAATCGATTCTGAGGCGTTTGTCACTGTGTCTGAAATCGATTCAGTCGTCGGAAACTTTAAAGAACACTCCTATACACTGTAAATCTAAAATTTTCGACAACAATATAGATTGTTGTCGATTTTTTTGTGTAATCTTCGTTCTCCTGTTCCGATAATAAATAAGAGCCCCATACATATAAAGAAGGAGGTGCATGAGTTGTCTGTTTACTCGTTGCGCCAATACGTTCCGGCGATTCTCATCGGAACTTTTTCTACCGGACTTTTATTTTTATTTTTGACCCCGCACGACTTACTACAGATCACGTTGTTCATCTATTATCTCGTCATATCAGGGGCAGCGATTGGCTTTAGCGGAGTAGCTATCTTTAAACATAGAGGTATGCGGCGTTTTATCCATATTTTGATTAGTGCAGGAAATGTATGCTTCACGCTGTACTTACTGATGCACTATTATTCAATCAACGACAATATGCAGTCCTTGTTGTTCCTCCAAAATTTCTTTTATTTAATCATGGCTTTAATCGTCATCACGCAATCGATTGAGTTTCGTACTTTGAAACTACGCACGTTCGATTTATTCGCCCTGTTCAGTTTCCTTTTGATTGGTGGTCTTCATATTTGGTTCTTTTCAACGCAAGACGTCTCACTCGTGTCACAGTTGAGCGGATTCGAAGAGCAAATGTTACTCATTAGCCTCTATATGATGCTCGCATTCCTCTACTTAAATCGAGTCGTCTCAGCCGGTCAACAGTTCCGGATTTTATTGCTCGTCGGAATTCTTGGATTCACGATTGCTTCGATTGCAAACACGTTGGTTGTCTTTTCCGGAATTACACATGAATTGATTCATCTGTTGCAAGTCAGTAGTATATTGACCATCTCGATTAGCTACTGGGTCGATGATGTATCGGAAGATGCACTTGCCTACGATTCCATTGTCGATTATGTGCTGTATAGTGTGGTCGTCATGATGTTTTTACTCGCTTCCGATCGCCTTCTTGGAACATCCGTAATGGACTCGATGATCGCAAATGCTGTTCTCTTGTTGCTCATTCGTCAGTTTGTCGTCTCCAAACAGAACGCACTCATCAGTCATCGTTTGCATTCCGTCAACACAGATTTGGAAGTTGCCGTGTCGACCAAGGCACATGAATTAGAAATCCGTGAACAGCAATACCGTTCGCTTTTTGCCTACCATTCAGAACCGATTTTCTTATTCGACTTGCATGGCGAAGTGTTATCTGTCAACGAGGCCGGCAGCTCTATCTTAGGACTGACAACCGAAACACTACTCGGCTCGAACATCTTAGACATCATTGAATCGAAAGACCGTGCACCTTATACCATCATTCTTCAAGAGTTGACGAACGGTCGTCCCCGAACAATCGATGTGCGTGTGATGACCGACGAAGGGGAAACACGCGTCTGGCAATTGGTCAACGTCCCAATGATCATCGAGGGAGAAGTCGAGGGCATCTACGCTATCGCTAAAGACATCACCCAGATGATCGAGCAACAAGAACAAATTCTGTATCAAGCTAAATTCGATAGTTTGACCGGTCTTCATAACCGCTACGCACTTCAAGAGCAAATCGAACGCTTGATCGAGGAAGGGCGTACGTTCACATTGATGTTTTCCGATTTGGATGGATTTAAAGAAATCAATGATCAATTCGGTCATCATATGGGTGACCAGTTATTACAACATATCGGAAAACGGCTGCGGACTGCACTCTTGCCGAACGAATATGCCGGGCGACTCGGGGGCGATGAGTTTATCGTCGTCGCGGAACATGGAGACGATGAGATGTTGACGGAACGATTGCGGCGGCTTGTCTATCGTCCCCCGTATTATATGGCCGGGACACTCGTCGAAGTCCATGCCTCGATCGGGATTGTCCGCTTCCCGGAGCATGGGAAAAAATTAAAGCACTTGCTCTCGAATGCCGATTTGGCGATGTATCGCGCGAAAGACAAAGGTCGTGACGAAACCGTCATGTTCGAACCAGAGTTACGGGAGGACAAAGAAGAGCGGAAAGTGTTGATGGAAGGGCTTGAAACCGCACTTGAAAAAGGCGAGATTTCCCTTTTCCTTCAGCCTCAAGTGGATGCCTCGACGAAAGCAATCATCGGAGCAGAGGCGCTCATGCGCTGGCAACATAACGGTGCGTTCATTCCACCAAGCCAGTTCATTCCGATTGCTGAAGAAACGGGACATATTCAGGATTTAGGTCGTTGGATGATTCATGAGACATTCCAATTGATTCACGTATTTGAACAAGGCGACATCCATTTACCGAAACTATCGGTCAACTTATCCGTCCGTCAGTTGTTTGATGAACACTTGATCGATTACTTGAAAACATTGTTCGAGCGGTTCCCGATTGAACCGTCACGCCTTAATTTTGAGTTGACAGAAACCGTGGCCGCACATCATTCGGATCGTGTATTAAATCGCATTTTAGAGTTAAAAGCACTCGGCATCAAGCTGTCTATCGATGATTTCGGGACAGGGTACAGTTCACTCGCATACCTCGTCCGTTATCCAATCGATGAACTGAAAATTCCTCGTGAGTTCACGATGCAGCTTGAAGAGAATCGCGAATATCAAATGGTCACGACGACCATTGTCGCCATGGCACGCCAACTCGGTATGGCACTCGTTGCCGAAGGCGTCGAAACCGAGTACCAGGAGACGTTCCTTCGTAAAATCGGTTGTGACTCCATGCAAGGATATCGCTATGCGAAACCGATGCCGCTCGATGAATTTGTCATTTACTACATGAAACACACAACGCCTTGAACCGGTTATTCGGTTCAAGGCGTTTTTTCATCTCATCTCGTACACTTTGACTTCTCCCGGTTTCAAATCGACCACGAGATTCCAATTGTCATCAAACGAATGCTCCGCATACGGCCACGAATCAGGTGAATAGACCATCTCCGCAAAACGACTCGCATTCCAATTTCGACGTCTCACCCCATCAAGCGTGACAACTCCTCGTAGCGCATCTACCATGTTCGTATTCGCTACGATGAGCAACGTATCATTCGTTTCCGGTCGTAACCAAGCGAATCCAATGAACGGGGCGAACGGCTCATTTAAAACGAGCGGTTCAAAGTGATTCGGATCCACGAGCACATCTAACCATCGACGTCGAATTTCAGCCACTTGATGCATCACTTCAATCATTTCATCCCGTTCTGGATGATCCCAATGAAACTGATACGCATCAAAAAACGCAAGCTTGCCAAAATAAGGATCCGTCGGGAAGAGTTGATACGCCTCTTCCGGTCGACAATCGAGTCCAGTGTTCATCGGTTGTGTCTCATACAATTCGAGCCCCGAGTTCGTCATCGGAACCCCATTAGGCATAAATCCGTTCAACACCGTCAACAAGCGGCTTGCTTTTCGTCCGCCTTCCCGTGTCGCGAGTCGTCGCGTATCTGCCGTTTCACCTGCTGCAAATACCGGAAGAGGTAAAAAGCGTGAATCGTATAAGAATTGATGGGTTTCATGCGTGTTGAATCGCGGTTCTTTATAAAAACCATATCCGATAATCATATTATAGCCAGCGTCCTTCGCCGCCCAGGCTCCGGACTCGATGAGTTCTTCAGCGATAAAGCTGAAATTCGAATCGATGGCACGCGGTTGTTCCAAAATTCGTTGTGCTAAATCGACCGGAAGGGCATGCCCCATATCAATACGCGCTCCATCTATACCGTATTCCCGTTGATAGTGAGGAATGATATCAGCGAGCATCTCCCAAACAGGTTCATTGATCTCATTTCCTCGGAATTGATTGGATTTGATCGAGTCAAACAGGATATAAGGTGCAATGTTCGCATCGTTCACATAAGGTGCCGCTGCAAGCGGATGGTCTAAGAAAAGTCGGAAATAGGTTACGTCTGACCATGGTGGTTGCGGGTCATTGATACAATCCGAGAAAGCAGGTGCAGTTGTCAATCCGAACTCTCGTTCAATCATCGCCAATACGTTTTCTTCTGGATGCTCGAGCAACGTGTTACGTACACGATCCCATTTCTCCGCATCAATCAAATTCGGTGCCATGGAGAACCGTCGCAAGTGTTGCCATACGTCTTCTGAGTTATACACCATCGGCAAGAAAGCAAATTCCGGTTTGACGTTCTCCCCAATGCCCGGAACATATGGCGGATGATAGTAATCGACTTCCGTCAAGGGAATCCAGTAAAACCATTCCGGATTTTCTAAGATGAGACGGTTATCTCGGGCACACGTCCGCGGGATGACATCGATGACGACACGAATCCCTACCATGTGACAGGCCTCCACGAATGCGGCAAATTCTTCTTCGACCGTCATCTCGTCACCAGTTAACGTTTCCTTTAACTCTTCATCAATTGCGAAAAAGTCTTGAACGGCATAAGGAGAACCGAATTCACCCTTCTTGTTTTTATGGCTGTGTTGCGAAATCGGCAAGAGGAATAATGTATCGATCCCCATATAGAGAAGATGTGGAATCAATGCAAGCGTTTTCACAAAAGTGCCTGTGTCTTTCATTCCCACTGAATTCTCCCTTTCAACGTAACCCGACCCGTCATGGTCCCATGAGGTCGATGTACGAACTTGCATGGAGTAGACCGATGCCCGTTTGATCCAATCCCCCCCGGTTTGTAAATGTCCGTCTGCAAGCGCAATGGAAGTACGATAGTCGCGACTTTCATGTGCATACGGGAAAATCGTTTTTTCAATCGTTTCCAACAAGAAATCATATGGATTGACACGTTCCACCCCATCTCGAACCGGCTCGGAATGGAAACGCATACGATTCCAAAGACTCGGAATCTCATAGGTAAGATTGGTTCGCTTGTTTCGTAAAACCTGGCACAGCTTGTGTAACGTCGAGTTCTCTGACATATTGACTCTCCTTATGCATCTAATTGTCTTCTCTCATCAAGAGACACTACTCTTAATGATTATACATTTCCCCGTTTTTTCCTTTTTCAAAAAAATATTTTCTGTCGTTTTTTACAAAATCATGTACGATGTAGAAGAAAGGAGGGTCACGATGTCACAACGAAAGTGGATTTTATTATGGATCAGTTTATCAATCTTATCTATTTCGATTATTTTTATTTTTATTTTTCAATTGAAAGAAACAAATGAGCGTCTCGAAACCATTCAAGGCGAACAACTCGACTCCTATGAATCGATTGAAGACGTGATGTATTATAACGTCGAACGGGCAAATGCCATCCGTGGATTACTCGCATATGAAGACCGACACTTTTTAGAGATGTACTATAGCATGTCTCGACAAGCCAAAGACCTTAAACAATCCATCATCGATGACCCGGACACACCGAGCTCTGTCCTCGATTTACTCGAACGAGATGCCATTTGGGAAAAGGAAGCCGACCGCGTTCTCGTCATCTATGAAGAAGGCGACTTAGTGAAAGCGACGGCTGTCGCAGAAACGATGACAGAACTTCGGCAAACGATTTTAGAAGATTTACGGTCTCTCAAACAAATGCAATACAAAGACATTCATAAAGAGTTGATTGCGGCAGAGAATCAAGTATCTTTCTTGACACAAGTCCTTTTCACCATCACTTTTTTACTTCTTGCTATTATTGTTATCCTCACCTTTATGTTGTTGCGCATTAAAACGCATCACGACAGAATCGAATAAAAAAAGAAGTGTCTCAGGTACAAAACCGAGACACTTCTTTCATGATGTCATACGAAGTAACCGCGTCGCGTTCGCGATGGCAAGAAGCGCCACTCCCACGTCCGCAAATACCGCTTCCCACATCGTTGCGATGCCGAACAATCCTAAAAGCATGACAAGTGCTTTGATTCCAAAGGCAAGGAAAATATTTTGCCAGACGACGCGCTTCGTTCGTTTGCCTAGCTCAATGGCCCGAATGACATCTGTTGGCGCATCATGCATCAATACCACGTCCGCCGCCGTGACTGCTGTATCGCTTCCGACGCCACCCATGACGAGACCGACGTCTGCCCGGGCCAAAGCCGCCGCATCATTCATACCATCCCCGACAAAAGCAACTTTACGCGTTCCGAGCATCCGTTCGATTGCCTCCACTTTCTCGTGCGGCAGCAACTCCCCTCGTACTTCATCCAATCCGAGTTGCTTGCCAATTTTTGTAGCGACTTCTCGACGATCTCCAGATAGCATGACCGTCTGGATTCCGATTCGTTTCAATTGTTCGATTGCAGCCATCGCATCCGGCTTTACCGTATCCATCAGTTCGATTCGTCCAAGCCAACGATTATTCTTCATCACATGTACATTCGTCCCGATTGACGAATCTGCAATCACTTGACCTAACCGTTCCATGTAACGGGCACTCCCTACATACACCTCGTCGTCACCATCTCGTGCACGGAGACCATATCCCGGCTCCTCTTGAATCGAATCAAACGATTGAACCTCCCCAGCACGACGGACGATTGCTTGCGCAAGAGGATGATTGGATGCTTGTTCGACACGGGCAGCTAACCGTAACAGTTCATCGCTAGTGATGCCGTCTGTCGTCACGATATCGGTCACTTCAAATCGCCCGGTCGTCAATGTTCCTGTTTTATCGAAGACCACTGCATCCACTTCAGTCAATGTATCAAGGAACTCGCCACCTTTTACAAGAATCCCTTGTTTCGACCCAGAACCGATCCCCCCGAAATAACCTAACGGGATTGAAATCACAAGTGCACAAGGGCAACTGATGACGAGAAAAATCAAGGCCCGGTAAATCCATTCATTCAAGTCCCCTACAAACAAGGGTGGAACGAATGCGACAAGTGTCGCCATGACTACCACAATCGGTGTATAGACTTTTGCCAAGCGCGTGATCATTTGTTCCGTTTTTGCTTTCTTTCCATTCGCCTCTTCGACGAGAGCAATCATTTTTTGAAGGCTTGATTCAGCCGCGAGCTTTGTCGTTTCAACGATGAGACGCCCCTCGATATTGACCATACCTGCCAACACTTCCTCGCCCGCGCTAACTTGCCTTGGAACGGATTCACCAGTCAATGACGACGTATTTAAAGAGCTCGCCCCACTCACGACGAATCCGTCCATCGGGACTAGTTCTCCTGAACGAATGACGAGGCGTGACCCGACCGTTACTTCTTCCGGCAATCGTTCCATTTCCTGACCCGCCTCGAGTACACGCGCTCTGGTCGGTTTCATATTCAACAAGGACTGAATCGATTTTCGGGAGGCGCGTACCGCCCGTCCTTGCACGTATTCCCCAAGTTGATAAAACAGCATGACCGCCACCGCTTCCGGGTATTCCGAAATGGCGAATGCCCCGATTGTCGCGATGGTCATTAAAAATTTCTCGTCAAACCATTCCCGGTTCCATATGTTCCGGACCGCACCGTATACGACGTCGTAACCAGCAAGTGAATATGCCGCAATATATCCTACAATCGAATCTGTCCAAATGGCCATCGAAAAAATAAGAGCGGCTGTGAGAAATCTCCAAAGCGTCCAATCTCGTCCTTCGGTTTGATCATCATCTTGTTTTACAAACTTCGCTCCCGGTTCAATCCGCCCCATCGTCTGCTCAATTGACTGAAGCATCTTGTCACGGTTCGACGGGTCCACCCATTCAATCACCATACGACTCGTCGCAAAATCAATTTGGCAAGATGCGACTTCTTCACATTTCGCCACATCCCGCTCAATTTTGGCCGCACAATTAGTACAGGTAATACCGGACACAGGTAGTACGTCTCGATTTCTCATCATATCCCCCTAACATTCAAATGATCATTTGAATATATCGTATCGTGAATTGAAATTGAAGACAAGTACCAAAAAAATGACCGCCCCTCGAATGGGGACGGTCATTGAACTTAAACGTCTTTTTGTTCTTCACTGTGTGTCAATGCAATTTCAACGAGCTGTCTCACATGCTCATCATCCAATGAATAATAAACGACTTTCCCTTCTTTACGATACTTTACCAACCCTTGTTCGAGTAATGTCCGTAAATGGTGAGATGCGGTCGCGTTAGAGTGACCGATAACGGCCGCCACATCGCATACACATAGTTCATGTTCGAGCGTCAACACATACAGCACTTTTAGACGGGTCGGATCAGCGAACGCTTTAAACAAACGACTGACTCGAGGCGCATCTAATTGCGCCAAGGCGGTTTGTAGCGTTGGAACGTCCTCTGATTGAATTCCAATCGTTTCACACTGTGGCACTTTCATTTTTTTCACCTCGTCTTTTGATGTGTATAGTGTAGCAAAAAATCCCGAATATATCTGTTATATATTATAGTTGACTTAACGCCATCTGTTATAATACAATCATGACAACAACCAATACCGTGACACATCTACGAAGGAGGCATTTTCATATGAATGAATGGGCGAGCCGACTCGAATCTTCTGTCGAGTTTTATCAAAAACTACCGGACAAAACGTGCCAGGAATGCGGGAAGCATATGGATGAACAGTGCGAGTCATACGAAACGACTTGTGCTTCATGTACCGAGAAGCTTCAACTTGCAGAATAAAACAACGCCCCTTCGAAATGGAAGGGGCGTTGTTTTAGATTGACCAGCCGATATAAGCAGCCAGTATTCCAAACAGATATGTCGCAAGGAGATAAAGTCCGAATCGAATCCAGTCTTTTGTCGCAAACCGCATCAATTCAAGTTTCAAAGTCGAAAACGTCGTAAACGACCCTAAAAATCCAATCCCTAAAAAGAGAAGGAGCGACGGATGGCTCGTGTGGGCATATAAATACCCAAGGCCAAACGAACCCGACACATTGACGAATAATGTTGCAAATGGAAAGGTGGAATCAGACCACCGTTTCATCAGTTGACCGATAGCAAAACGACACATCGCACCAAAAAAGGCACCTGTCGCAATCCACATGATTGTCACTCTATTTCACCTCACCTTTTCGTCTCACGCCGACACGATAACCAAGCCATGAGCTCCCGAGTCCAAGCGTGATACTCAAAAAGACGTATAGAAGCGCCAACCCTATCCGACTTTCGTCTAATAATCGAATCGTTTCAACGCTAAACGTGGAGAATGTAGTGAAGGAACCAATCATTCCAGTCCCCACAATCGTGACGAATTGAGGAGAAAGTTTACCCGTTCGAAGAAACATGTGAGTCAACCACCCTAACAAAAAACTACCGCTGAGATTGATGAGCAATGTCGAAACCGGGAATGCGCTCGGTCCAATCGAATCGATCATCATACCAAGGCCATAGCGTGCCAAAGCACCGACCGCCCCTGCCAATCCGACATATATGTAAATCATCCAACTCCTCCTCCACGAAAAAGACACCTGCTAGGCAGGTGTCGATTGAACTGACTTCATTATACCAAGCTGACGCTTCTTACGAAATAGCTGCGGGAGCCAATACGGCTTCGATTGCTTCGAATGCTTGGTCGAGTTCTTCTTTCGTGATCACAAGCGGTGGTGCCAATCGAATCACGGTTTCATGTGTTTCTTTACAGAGAAGTCCCCGCTCTTTTAGCGCCTCACAATAAGGACGAGCCGACTCCGTCAACTCAATGCCGATAAAGAGTCCACGTCCGCGAACGTCACGAATCATCGGATTGTCGATCGACTTCAAGCGATCCATGAAGTACGTCCCGAGTTCTAGCGAACGTTCCGGTAGGTTTTCTTCTTCTAACACTTCAAGAGCCGCGACGGAGACAGCCGAAGCAAGCGGGTTTCCACCAAACGTCGACCCGTGCGAGCCTGGGTTGAAGACCGAAAGAATCTCCTGATCAGCTGCAACACATGAGATTGGGAAGACTCCGCCTCCGAGTGCTTTTCCGAGAATATACATATCCGGTGTGACGTCTTCCCACTCGATGGCAAACCACTTTCCAGAACGACCAAGTCCAGACTGAATTTCATCTGCGACGAAGAGGACATTATGTTCTTTACAGAGCTCAGATGCCCGCTTCAAATAACCAGCCGGCGGAATGATGATTCCAGCTTCCCCTTGAATCGGTTCAACGATGAACGCAGCTGTATTCTCTGTGATCGCCGCTTCGAACGCGTCGATATCACCGTATGGCACAACTTTGAACCCTGGCAATAATGGTCCGAATCCACGCTGATATTCCGCTTCTGTCGACATCGACACAGCAGCCATCGTCCGTCCATGGAAGTTTCCTGAGCAGACGATGATTTCCGCTTGTCCCGGAATGCCCTTCACGTCATATGCCCAACGACGTGCTGTCTTCACGGCCGTCTCGACCGCTTCTGCACCCGTGTTCATCGGTAACACCATCTGTTTCTTTGTAAGCGTTACCACTTTGTCGTAAAAACGTCCGAGTTGATCGTTATAAAAGGCGCGCGACGTCAACGTGATCTTATCCGCTTGATCTTTAAGCGCTTGGATGATCTTCGGATGACAGTGTCCCTGATTGACAGCAGAGTATGCACTTAACATATCCATGTAGCGATTCCCCTCAGGATCGGTTACCCAAATCCCTTTCGCCTCCGAAATGACAATCGGTAGTGGATGATAGTTATGTGCCCCGAACTTCTCTGTCAATTCAATCACATCATGTGTTTTTGACATATTGTTTCCCCCTTATTCAAAACTATCTTACTCTTTCAGTATATGACGTCCCTCTTTCTTTTGACAATGACGAACTTAAGCATTCCTTGAATTGGCAAAATCAGGTACACTGACATTAGAATATGCATTTAGCATGACAGATTGGAGGAAATGATGTGGCTTCATTGCGTGATTTACCAGTAGATGAATTCATCGATGCTTTATCTGTTCCGTGTTGTTATATTTCTCAAGATGGTACGGTCCTATTATGGAATACGCATGCCGAAGTTTTATTCGGCTGGGAACGTGACGAAGTCCTCCATCAACCGCTGCCGGTCGTCCGGCAATTAGATCATGCTCTCGAAACATGGTCGCCGCTCCTCCTTCAATATCCATTCTCGACAACGGCGATGACGCCGTTTCAACATAAGGATGGCTCCGTCATCTATGCGACTGCCTACCTGCAATCTTTTTCGCTCGAAGGGATTTATGGTTATTTTTTAGCGTTTCTCCCAAAAGGATTTGGACCGCTCATCAGTACAGAACAGTTCAATCTACTTCATCATTTTCAAGAGATGATCAAACAGTCCACGCATTACTTGGCGACAAATGCGAAAGGCGAGATTGTAGACATCAATCCTTCGTTATGCCGTCTACTCGATGCGACGGAGCAACAGCTAATCGGACGCGAATGGTTCGAACTCATTCATGATTCAAGTGAACAGGACGGGATTTCGCGTAACGTTTTAAAATCACTTGCGACCAATCGGATTTGGAACGGTGAGATGCCGATCTCCTGTAAGCAACATGAGTCAGAGCCGTGTTGGCTTAACTTGACTGTCGTACCGATTGTTAGTGAGAAGAATGAAGTGATTCAATATACCGCATTCGGATTTGATGTGTCGGAAAAGAAGCGTCTTGAAAAAGAAGTCCAGTTCCTCGCTTATCAAAATGAGTTGACCGGACTTTATAATAAAAAAGGGTTTTTACGTCGCTACGACTCAATCCTTCGACAAATCGATGAGCGAGAAGGTCTCCTTCATATTGCCTTGTTTGATATCGACCGCTTCAAAATTATCAATGAGTCATTCGGGTCTCGCGTTGGGAACGAACTTCTCATCCAAATCAAAGAGCGCGCACTGCATCTTATTCCGGAATCCGCTCTTTTATTCCATCCTACGGGCGGACTGTTCGGTGTCATGTTCTTCGAGGAATCGAAAGAAGAAGTGTTCCAAGTACTCCGACATCTGCAACACGAACTGCAACGTCCGTTCCGGATTTACCATCACTCCATCATGGTATCGATTTCGATCGGATGCGTATTTTATCCGTCTTCGACAAGTTCACTCGAGGAACTGTATACACGTGCTGAAAGTGCCCTCTTCAAAGGGAAACAGATTGGCGTCGGTACGATTCAATTTGTGACAAAAGATATGGATGCCGCTTTCTCGAGACAAATCCATATTGAGAAGGCGATGTACCGAGCCCTTGAAGAAAAGCATTTTTATCTTGAGTATCAACCAAAGTATGAACTTGCCACAGACCGGCTCATCGGTTTTGAGGCACTCCTTCGTTGGCATCACGACGAACTGGGACAAATCCCGCCTTCAGAGTTCATTCCGCTCGCGGAAGAGATGGCACTCATCGTTCCCATCAACAACTGGGTCATCTTAGAGGCAACGAAACAACTGAAAGCCTGGAAAGCCGAGTTCGATCAACCGCTCTCGATGGCAATCAACATTTCGCCTAATCAATTCCGAAGCGACAGTTTTTTGAATACGTTACGAAACATCAAGCAACAACTCCAGCTCGACCCGGCAGACGTCATTTTGGAGATCACGGAAAGTCTTGTCATGCAACAAACTGATGAAATCATCGAACGCATGGAACAAATCAAGCGCTTGAACTATCGACTGTCGATTGACGATTTCGGAACAGGCTTCTCGTCCTTGCAGTATTTGAAGTCCTTCCCGGTCGATGAACTCAAAATCGATAAAGTCTTTCTCGATGATTGGATGGCGTCCAAATCTCATCTCCTCGATGTCATCGTCCATCTTGGGAAGAGTTTAAATCTCCACGTCGTCGCAGAGGGAGTCGAAGATGAAGAGATGTTGGCACACTTAAAGTCGACAGATTGCGATTCTTTCCAGGGCTATTTATATGCGAGACCTGCTTCACCAAGTGTAATCGAACAATTACTCCGATCATCAAAAAACTCACCGGACGCTTGAGACGCCGGTGAGTTTTCTTATAGGGCAATCGCGGCTGTCCAAAGTCCATAAATGCCATAGGTCGCACATAATAGAATAATCAAGGCAATCATCGACTGGGTACGGGTCAAGAACGGTCGTCCTTGTTCCCGTTCTGCCAAAAGAAAGACGAAGATGCCAGGTGCGTATAGAATCATCGCAATCAAGACATACTCGAATCCTGAAGCATAGAGTAACCAGGCGGCGTATAGCGAGGCAATCCCGGAAACGACCATCATCCGTAGCGACGTCGCCCGCTTCGCCTCCATCCATCCATAGAGTGCCGAGAATAGATAAGGAACGAGTGCTGCGATTCCAGCGATGCTTGAAAGCACGAGATACGTCTGTTCTGAAAACAAGGCGATGGCCGTGACCACTTGAGTGAACGCTTGGGTGATGAATAGCGCGTTCACTGGTGTTTCGTTCGCATTCAAACGGTGAAATACTTTCGGAAACACCCCATCCCGGCTCGCCACGTACGAAATCTCCGTCGCTAAAATCGTCCAGCCGAGCAATGCGCCTGTTAATGATACGAGCAGTCCGATGTTAATCAATGTTGCGCCGACCGGGCCGACGACCGCTTCTAACACATATGCCATCGACGGTTCAGGCAACGCAGCGAGTTGCTCCTGTGTCATGACACCAAACGAGAAGATGGAAATCATCATGTAAATCAATAACGTCCCAATCAGGCCAATGACCGTGGCACGACCGACATCTTTCTTGTGACGTGCGCGCGATGACAATACGACCGCTCCCTCGATACCGACAAATGCCCAGAGTGTGACGAGCATCGTCGACTTCACTTGTGGAAACACATCCGCCCAAACAAACCCTGTTTCTCCCCAAAAATCGACTTGGAACGTATCTATTTTAAACGCGAATAGGATCAACACGATGAACAAAATAATCGGGACGAGTTTCGCAATCGTTGTCACGATATTGAGAAGTGCCGCTTCACGCATCCCACGTGAAATGAGCCAAAATAAGCCCCAAATCAGAACGACACTCACGAACAAGCGAAACAGTCGGTGTTCTGCTGAGAATATAGGAAAAAAATAAGCCAATGTACTGAAAATCAATGTGATGTTGGCTACCGTCCCAATCCAAGCCGACATCCAGTACCCCCATCCGCTGTTGAATCCGACAAACTTCCCGAAACCTTCACGGGCATAGGCGTAAATTCCGCCTTCTAGCTCTGACCGCGTGTTTGCTAAAAACTGAAACACAAAGGCGAGCATAATCATGCCGACACCCGTAATCCCCCATCCAATTAAAACTGGCCCGACCCCTGCCCCTTGTGCCATTGCACCAGGCAGGTTAAACGCACCTCCACCAATCATGGTCCCGACGACCATTGCCGCAAGACCGAAAAAGCCGATTCCGGCTGAATGTTGTTTCAAGTTAACGCCTCCACTACTATCCTATCTGTACGAATAACTATACAAAAATATTGTATAATCATTCGTTGATTTTTCTATTCTACTTCCTGAAAGGATTGATGAATAGTCATTCTAAATAAGTTTATATTTTCGGATAATTTAAAAAATTCCATTGCATATTCATGTCAGATGTAGTTTAATTACAACATATTCTAAATTATCAGAATTTTCGGGAGGTTGTATGATGCGTAACAAAAAATGGTTAGCGTTATCGGGGGTCGCATTATTGGCGACGGCTGCTTGTAGCACAGGAGATGACTCATCAAGTTCAGAAGGTTCATCTTCGAGCGATGCGAAAAAAGAAATCACAATGGTATCGGCGACGGACTTGCCGCAGCTCGATCCGACACTGACAACAGACTCGACATCGATCATCGTGACAAACAACGTGTTCGAAGGATTGTATCGTCTAGATGAGAACAACCAACCGACACCGGGGATTGCCGAAGATGTCGAAGTATCTGAGGATGGACTTACATACACGTTCAAGTTACGTGACGCAAACTGGTCAGACGGTTCTCCAATTACAGCTGAAGACTTCGTTTACTCTTGGAAACGTGCCCTCAATCCTGAAACAGGTGCGGAGTATGCCTATATTCTTCAAGACTTGAAAAACGCGAACAAAATCCTTGCGGGTGAAATGTCGCTCGACGACCTCGGCGCAAAAGCGATTGACGAAAAAACGCTTGAAGTACAATTGGAAGCACCAGCTCCTTATTTCTTAGGTTTGACTGGATTCCCAACGTATATGCCGCAAAAACAAGAGTACGTCGAAGAGCAAGGCGAAGAGTTCGCAACATCTGTCGACAAGACACTCTATAACGGACCTTACGTCTTGAGCGAGTGGCAAGACAATGCAGGATGGGTTTACAAGAAGAACCCTGAATATTGGGATGCTGAAAACGTCAAGATGGACACGATCAACGTCAAAGTCGTAAAAGACGTATCGACTGGGGTCAACTTGTTCGAGTCGGGTGAAGCGGACTACACGCTCCTCTCTTCTGAATTCGTTCCGCAATTCGAAGACAGCGACGAGTTCAAAACGCGTGCCGATGCTCGAATCAACTTCCTTCGTTTCAACCAAAAGAACGAAGCGCTCCAAAACGTCAACATCCGTGAAGCACTTGCGAAAGGATTCGACAAACAGAGTGTGACAGATGTCATCTTAACAGATGGATCGCAACCGGCGAACTATATCGTAGCGAAAGACTTCACGTTCACAGAAGACGGAGCTGACTTCCGTGAGAAGTATCCAGACCTCCTCAACTACAACGTAGATGAAGCAAAAGCCGCGTGGGAAAAAGGATTAGAAGAATTAGGTGTTGAAACAATCGAACTCGAGTTCCTCTCACGTGACGAAGAAGCGTTCAAGAAAGTGAACGAGTTCATCAAAGGCGAACTTGAGAAGAACTTGCCTGGTTTGACACTTAACATCAAACAGCAACCGTTCAAAAACTTCCTTGATCTTGAAGGGAAAGGCGAATATGACGTTTCTGCAGCTGGTTGGGGCCCTGACTATCAGGATCCGATGACATACCTCGACATGTGGGTCACAGACGGACCGTTTAACCGTATGGAGTACTCGAATGACGAATATGATCAGTTGATTCAATCTGCGAAGAAAGAAGCCGATCAGATGAAACGTTGGGAAGCAATGCAAGAAGCAGAACGCATCCTTCTCGAAGAAGACTTTGCCATCGCTCCGATTTATCAAAAAGGTGAGGCATACTTAGAGCGTTCAAACATCGAGAACATGTACCGTCACCCGTTCGGTGCCGATGCAAGTTTCAAGTGGCTTGACGTGAAATAATGATTGTAACCTCCTTGATTCCTACATGGACCAGGGAGGTTTTTCTGTCGTGAAAGTCTCTCTATAAAGAGTTTGACACTGCGGTTCACCTTATTAGCTGTCACGATCTGCATCATGAATGTATCTAGATTGGATGACAAGAACATCTACTTCGCCTCCATTTTGGTTGCTCGAGACACCTTGGTTTTCTTTGTACGTCATTCATCTTTATTACCACAGCCTATCACTGGACATCATAGTTCCCTTTTGGTTCATTCTCGGTAAACTACTCGACCGTCTCACTTATGCAGTGACGACCGCACATAAAAAATGACTTCCATCGATTTGATGGAAGTCATTTTCATATATCACGCCTCACGCTTTGCGCGAAGTTCTGCAGGTACTTTCCCACGTTTTGAAATCACTTCTGCGACTCCTACCAATACGATAAACGAAATCAATGCAGCGAAGAATCCGATCCAAATCGATGCTGTAATCCCGAGCACCAAGTAACCGATCGCTGACACGACCGCTGCAAGAATAGCATACGGCAATTGTGTCACCACGTGGTCGATGTGGTGCGAGCCCGCTCCTGTTGAGCTGAGAATCGTTGTATCTGAGATTGGTGAACAGTGGTCACCAAACACCGCACCGGCCAATACAGCTGCAAGTGACGCGAGAAGGAGTTCCGGTTCAACAGCCATGATCAAGTCGGCACCGATCGGAAGCATCAAACCAAATGTTCCCCAACTCGTTCCTGTCGAGAATGCCATGATTCCGGCAATCAAGAAGAGAAGGAGTGGCAAGTAAGATGCAGCGATTGTATCTGTCACGAAGCTCGCCAAGTATTCACCAGTCTTCATGTCGCTGATGACCGCAATGATTGTCCAAGCAAACAAGAGAATCAAGACAGCCGGCCACATGGCACGAACGCCTTCCCATGCCGCTTTTCCATAGTCACGTGTTGGGATTTTACGACCAATGAGAAGCAAGAATGCGACAATCAAACTGATGACAACACCCGCAACGAGTGAGCGTGTCACGTCTGTCGATTCGAAGGCTCCAATCAACGAGAAGTCTTGACCGTCAGCCGCGAGCGCTTGACCACCCGTGTAAAGCATCGCTGACACTGTCGCGATGATAAGCGTGATAATTGGTACGATCAAATCACGTACTTTTCCACCTTCGTGCTCGTGTAAATCTTCGCTCATTCCCATCGGCTTTCCTTTTGCCGAATCATACAACTCCCCTTGGAGGGCACGAAGTTCGTGCGTGCGCATCGGTCCGATGGCAAGTCCAGTGAATGCCACATATGCTGTCAAGAGTAGTGCGAAGACGGCATAGAAGTTCATTGGGATGATTTGAATGAATGCAGAGAATGACGAATAGCTGTCAATCGAGTATTTTGCCAAAATACCTGCGATGATGGCGATGATATATGCACCCCAACTTGAAAGCGGGCTGATGACACAGACAGGTGCTGCCGTTGAGTCAATCATGTAAGCCAACTTTGCACGTGAGATGTTTTTACGGTCTGTGAGTGGACGACTGATGTTTCCGACCGCCAAGCTATTGAAGTAGTCATCGATAAAAATCAAAATACCAAGTCCGAATGAGACGAGACGTGCACCGCGTGCTGTCTTGACGTTCGACGCAGCCCATTCACCAAATGCGCGTGCGCCACCTGATGTTTGAATGATTGACGATAAAATCCCGAGAAGGAGCAAGAACGCAATCAACAAGACGTTCCATTCGTTGATGGCTCCATCCGCCCAGAATAAAGCGATGATGTTCGACCACAAGTATTGAATCGAATCAATTGGATTGAAGTTATGCAAGAGAAGGACTCCTGCGATAATCCCGACACCGAGTGATGGGATGACCTTTCGTGTTGTGATTGCCATAATAATTGCAAGTAATGCCGGTACGAGTGAGAGTACCGATGTTGAATAATCTACCATGCTGAATTCCTCCTTTTTTATTAGGATGAGGCCCCCCTATGCTTAAAAAAACGCAAAGCGAGGGCATCGGCAACAAAGCCGACACCCTCGCTGGATGTTCCGTCTTTCTTAGCCGACTTGGAGCGCTCCATACGTAAATATGTATGGCAGTCCGACGGGTATTTCCCGTCAGCCCAGCACAACCCCACGGACATGGTGTTGCACTTCGGCGATCCTGCCTTTTTGTAGTCCTCATCGTTGTCATCCTCCGACTACTTACTCATCAGCATCGCACCTCTACCTCATCGATAGCACGAATATTCATTTAAAGTTACGTCTAAATTATCACAGGTTGGTGTCACATATCAATAGTTTTTTTCATCACGAATGATTCGCTTCAAGACAGCGAGTGCTTCTTGGTCATTCGTTTCCACCGCTTTAAAGAAGTCGTTGAAGAAGTGATACAACACGAATCGGTCAGCGTGAGACTTCGTCTGTTCTTTAATCGTAGAGAAAATGAGTCGTCGTAAACGACGTTTTGTCTGAGTTTCTTCTGGTAGTTCTTCGCATCGGTCCTTGAAAGCACGATATACAGAATTGATCAATTCCTCATGTTCATCATACGACCGATTGTAAGCAACTTGTTCCATCTGTAATATCCCCCCTTTCAATGTTGACCCGATGAAACTTGACGTAACTATACCAACTTCCCGTCACGCATTCAATCGTTATCGGCGGTTCTTAACAAAAATCATACGTTAGACCGAGTCAAGCGTTGATGAATGAGAACGTGGTCACGTCGAACAATCCCATATCGGTCAATTTCAAGTCAGGAATGACCGGTAAGGCGAGGAAGGACATCGTCAAATACGGATTGAAATGACGATGGGCTCCCACGACATCTAGCGCATCATTGAGCTGTTCCAGAATCTCTGCCACTTCACGATATGGTCGCTTCGTCATCAGTCCACCAATCTCGAGCGGAAGGACAGCAAGCACTTCTCCTTCCGATACGGCGACGACCCCTCCCCCTACTTTTTCAAGCGTTTTCGCCGCGAGCAACATGTCTTCCGGGCTGACCCCGGCGACGACCAAGTTATGGCTGTCATGGGCAACCGTGGCTGCTAGGGCACCTCGTTTCAAGCCGAATCCCGTTACCGGGGCAAGAGCCATATGGCCTGTCCCGTGATGGCGTTCGATGACGGCAAGCGTCGCGATATCCTGCGATAAATCTGCGCCTGATGCGTCTGGTTGGAACGTGAGACGCTGTCGTTTCGTCAACAAGCTGTTCGGAAGCACTTGAATGACATCGATTTCTTCTTCACTTGCGGCAAGTCGGAACGACTCGGCGGTCAATTCGGGTAAAGCGAGCTCACCTTTCATCGGTTTTGGCACTTCAATTCCTTCCGATTCAAACGTCGCATTCCCCTTCTCCGCGACGAGCGTACCATTCACATAGACTTGTTCGATTTTTACCGATTCGACGTCTGACAAGATAACGAAGTTCGCCTTCTTACCAGGTGCGATCGCCCCGACCTCTTTTAATCCATAGGCCTCTGCGGCATGTAGACTTGCGATGGCATAGGCCGTTTCCGGCTTAACCCCTTGCTTGATGGCGGTACGGATGTTGTAGTCGATTCCACCTTCCGCGACCAAGTCATCCAAATGCTTATCATCCGTACAGAAAAGGAAGCGGTGGGCATTGCTTTCCGTAACGGCTAGGCTCACCTTCTCCACGTTTCGAGCAACGGACCCTTCCCGAATTTGAACGTAGAATCCACGTCGCACTCGTTCAATCGCCTCTTCCGCAGTCGTACATTCATGATCCGTCATGATTCCTGCAGAACGATAGACGTTCAATTGGTCTGGGCCAAGTCCCGATGCGTGTCCGTCGACCACTTTACCCGCTTGTTCCGTCTGTGCGATTTTTTGAAGCATGTCTTCACTTCCGGCTTCAACCGAAGGATAATCCATGACTTCACCTAGGCCATGCACCCCTGGATCTCCTAAAAACGGTACCAAATCTTCTGCATACAGTTTTGCGCCCGCATGTTCAAATGGTGTCGCTGGTACACAACTCGGAAGCATCATCCGAACGTCGAGTGGAAGTCCTTTCGCATCTGCTAACATGTACTCAATCCCGAGTGCTCCGTTCACATTCGCAATCTCATGAGGGTCAGCAATCACCGTTGTGACACCAAGTGGTAAGACTGCTTTCGCAAATTCATGCGGGGGGACCATCGATGACTCGATATGGACGTGCGAATCGATAAAGGACGGCGCAAGCGTCCACGTCGGATCGTGATACTCGACCTCTCCATCGTACCCTTCCCCAATAGCCACGATATATCCTGCGTCGATGGCGACGTCTGTACGAATCGTCTCACGACTGTACACGTCAATCACTGCGACGTCTTTAAAGACGACGGCCGCTTTCTTTTTCTTTGCGGCGATGTCAATCAAATGTTGTTTCTCCATCTCTTGATCTCCTTATTCAATGTATTTTAACTATCTTACCAAGAATATTCTTTTCGTTGCAATTTCTTTTTCAAGTTGTGCGACAATGATAACATATCTTTCTGAAAGGGGTTACAACGATGCAATACAAATTAGGAGAGTTGACACCAAAAGTCGATCCGACGACTTATCTTGCACCAGGGGCACACGTGATTGGAGACGTGACCATCGGTGCTCACTCGGGAGTATGGTTCAATACCGTCATCCGTGGAGACGAAGGACCCATTCAAATCGGTTCATACGTCAACATTCAGGATGGTTCGATGATTCATCAATATGAAGGCTCACCGACAATCATTCATGACCGTGTCTCGATTGGCCACATGGCGATGATTCACGGCTGTGAGATTGAAGAAGATTGCTTGATTGGCATGCACGCTACCGTACTCGATGGGGCGAAGATTGGAAAAGGGTCCTTTGTCGCTGCCGGTGCGCTCGTCACACCAAACATGCAAATTCCTGAAGGGGTGATGGTCATGGGCGTCCCAGCAAAAGTCGTTCGTCCATTAAACGATGAAGATTGTTTTATCATGGAGAGAACGGTAAAGAAATATGCCAAGCGTGCCGAACAATATAAGCAGTCGTGCGTTCCAGTTCGCGAAATCCAACAATTGTGAAAGCGTTTACAAGATTCATAAAATGTTAACGTTTCTCTCGAATTTTCTACATAGTTCCTTTGTATACTGAAGTTGTAGCCAAGCTGATGTATTGAAAGGAGCCCACTCTATGTATCCGAACCATGATCAACTCATGCTAGACCTGTATGCCTCGTCCATCAATCCAAGTTATGGCCTTCATATCGATGATTCATTCGATGATGCCCTTCATGGCGCACATCGAGAGGTTTGGGAACGTATGCATTTGGATAATAGTAGAGAAGAAGATTCTAAAAATGGAGGAACGACTGGATGATTCCAACGACTGTGATTCAAGATTGGCTCGCAACAAAATTAAAGCGATAACTGACCGATATATAGATCAAGCGAGCGAAGGGATTCCCCATCGCTCGCTTTTTATTATTCAAACATGATGAGATGCGAATCAATCGGTTGTCGCGCTTTCGGTGTAGGGATATCTTCTGTGTCATATTTCCCGATTTGCAGGAGACCGATAAACGTCTCCCCTTCCGCCCCAATCATTTCCTTCAACCGTGCATCATCAAACAGTCCACCCGTCCGCCAGACCATTCCGATCTCACGTTCACTTAAGAGCAGCTGAACATTTTGAATGAATGTCGCCGTCGCGAGTAACGCGTCACGATTCCCTTTGTCCGTTTCAAAATGTTTTGCCGTCACATACATACAGGTTGCCGCATTTAAAATCCGTCCCGTCACCTTTTCGCGTTGCCCTTCTGACGCCTCCGAGAAGGCTGGTTCGAGTGCATCGAGTAACACTTGCTTCCCATCCCCATTGAACACATACACGTTCCATGGTTCGACTTTATTGTGAAATGGTGCATGATGTGCCGATTGCAACACTTCATAGAGCACTTTCGTATCGATTGGTGCTTCTTTGAACATACGGACCGTACGTCTTTCTTCAATTAGCTTTTGTGCTGCTGTCTTTGTCATGACCGTCACTTCCCCTTTTTTTCTCTTCTCTATCATAATTGAAAAACGTTCTCATTTCAAAATCAAAAAAAAGACTACAGATTGCTCTGCAGTCTTACGTTGATTGTCCAATGACCTCACATGCCACCAAGTCTTCAAACGTTTGGCGACGAACGACAAGTCGATGTGCCCCGTCCTTCACGAAGACAACAGCTGGACGAAGCATCTGGTTATAGTTGCTCGCCATGGAGAAATTGTACGCTCCTGTTGCTTTGACAAGTAATAAATCACCTGGTGTGACAGGGGGGATCAATGAGCGGTTCGAGATGATGTCTCCCGACTCACAGCACGCTCCGACTATTTTTGCCTCGAGCGTCTTCTCTTCATTCATCCGAGTCGCTGCCACGACCTCATACTCCGCGTCATACAATGCCGGACGGATATTGTCCGTCATCCCGCCATCGACAGACACGAATGTACGAACGCCACTCACTTCTTTGACGGTCCCCACCTCATAAAGCGTGGCACCCGCATTGGCGACGAGCCAACGTCCCGGCTCAATCCCGATTTTCGGAAGTGGCAATTCACGTGCCTCGACCTCCTCGACCAACGTCTCCATCACTTGCTCCATCGTCTGGGCAAAATCGAGATATTCGTCTTCATCCAAGTAAGCGACGCCGAATCCCCCGCCGATGTTCAAGACGTCCGTCGTATAGCCGGTTTCCTGACGAATCGTATCCATGAAGCGCACCATCGTCTTCACCGTGTTGATGAAGAGGGTCGGATCTTGAATTTGAGAACCGACGTGACAATGGATTCCCTTCAACTGTAAGTGCTCGGCTTCTAACGTTGCACGAATCGCGTCTAAATACGTGTCGTCATGCGTCGGGAAACCGAATTTTGTATCAACCCCACCCGTTTGAATCGCCGCATGGGCACCCCCGACAACTTGAGGCACAATGCGGAGAAGCACATCGACTTCGCGATTGTATTCAGCCGCAAGTCCTGACAAGAGGCTGATCTCCCGCATATTGTCGATGGTAAAGTGTGTAATCCCCTGTTCGAGAGCATACGTGATGTCAAGAATCGTCTTGTTCGATCCATGGACGTGAATGCGCTCCGCCGGTACACCGGCATGCAGTGCCACGTACATCTCACCCCTTGAGACGACGTCGACACTTAACCCTGCGGCCATCACTTTTTCATAAACGGCCGCAATCGATAATGCTTTTGACGCGTATAACGCATACGTGTTCGGATACTTATCTAGAAACGCATTCTGGACAATTCCAAGGCGACGCTCTAGTTCTGGCTCACTCATGATGTATAAAGGTGTCCCGTACGTCGCTTGAAGTTCACGGACGGACACGCCTTCGATCAAACATTCTGATTGATTGGTGGTGTACATACAATTCCTCCTTCAAAGCGATGTGGGACACGCCACGAACGGGCACAGAGCTGTTCTGAGTTGTTGGCATAGCCAACACGTGTCACGTCATCGATTTTCGTCTCGATTCCATATAATGTGACGCGGTCGCCGATTTGTACGTCTTCGTCGACTTTGATGAAGCTATGGCTCATAAAGATGTTACTGATGAACGGGTATGCTTTCCCCTCGATGTGAACAGGCAAGTGACGTCTCGCCCGCATCAATCCATCCCCATATCCGACAGGTAAGACAGCAATCCGTTCTTTCGATTCCGCGGTATATCCCGTTCCATACCCGACATGAGCCCCCGCTTCGATGTCGTGGACGGCAACCACTTCTGTCTCCCAATAAAACGCAGGTACGAGCCACTCAACCGGCTCAACCGATGAATAACCGTATAAGAAAATACCGACACGCACATGTGTGCAATGGTGCAAGCGCGAGTCGTCTTGAAGCGTGGCCGCACTATTTGCCGCATGGATCAGTTCAAACGTATGACGTTCCATCAAACGTGTCGACCAGTCGGCAAAGCGTTCGACTTGGACGCTATGCTCGACTTCGGCATTGTCCGCATCCGCGAGCGGAAAATGTGTACATAGTCCGACAAGGTTCAATCCTTCATTTTGGCAGAAGGCGACGATCTGTAGCGCTTCTTCAAACGTTTTGGCACCGAATCGGTTCATGCCGACGTCCAATTTCAAATGAAGGCGAACGCCATCGAGATGCTCACGCTGTGAAACGAGCCATTCATACGAGCCGATTGCGACGTCAAATTCATGGGTATGCACGTGTTCCCACGTGTATATCGGATTCATGACGAGGACGCGAGCCGACTCTGCATGCGCTCGCACTTCAATCGCTTCTTCTAACGTGGTCACCATGAAGTGACGGACTCCTTCATCATACAAAGTCGTCACAACTGGCTCCATTCCTAGGTTATAGGCATTGTTTTTCACGACCGCAAACACGGGGCGCCCGAGCGCTTCAATCCGGCGTTTGTTTTCGCGAATCGCATTTAAGTCAATTGTGACTCCCATCGTGCAAAACTCCTTTACTCTGTTACTGCTGATTTCACGAACGTGATCCAATCGCGGTGTTCCGGAAGCTGTCCTGTTACGGCTTCACGATAGCGTGTCAACATTTCTGTCGCAACCGTCTGGACACCTCCACCAATCGAGATATGGTCGACCTCGATGACGCTCGTCACCTCGGCTGCCGTTCCCGTTAAGAAGATTTCATCAGCCACATAGAGCTCATCGCGTCCGATATGGCGCTCGACGATTTCATAACCGGCCTCGCGAGCCAATTGCATCACCGTTTGACGTGTGATGCCATCGAGTACAGAACAGTCAAGGGACGGTGTCGTAATCGTTTTTCCTTTCACGAGGAAGATGTTCGCGACACTCGCCTCACTGACGTTTCCGTTCATATCAAGGGCAATCGCTTCGTCGAATCCGTCACGGAGCGCCTCTCCTTTTAATAGCTGTGAGTTCATATAGTTCGATGCCGCTTTCGCTTGCATTGGCATCATTGTAGAAGACACGCGGCGATACGAGGCCACTTTCGCTCGAATCCCGACCGTCTTGTTAAAATATTCACCGAGCGGCCAACACGAGATGGCAACATGTACCTTCGTCTCAGCAGTCGGCATAAGTGCCTGCCATGGTGTTCCAAGGAAGACGAACGGACGGATGTAGCATGCTTCAAATCCGTTTCGCTCAATCAATTCCATCGTGGCTTGTTCGAGTTCATCTACCGTATACGGTAGCGTGACGTGGTAGTATGCACACGAGCGAACAAGTCGCTCCAAGTGTTCACGTAATCGGAAGATGGCAGGACCTTCCTCCGTGTGATACGCGCGAATCCCTTCAAAGAACCCGCTTCCGTAATGAATCGCGTGTGTCATGATACTCGTGTTTGCGTCAGTCGGCTCAATCCAAGCCCCGTCTTTCCACATCCATTGTCCATACTGTTCCATAATGCAACTCTCCCATTCCTCATTTTTTATATTTTCTGTCTATTATACGTTAGAGAGAGCGTAAGTCATCAACAAGTTGCGTTTTTTCAGAAGTTTTTTCATCTTTCTGTTTGATGATTCGTGCAGGTGTTCCCGCAACGACAACACCTGGAGGGACGTCTTGTGTGACGACACTTCCTGCCGCGACAACTGCGTTTTCACCGACGCGAACGCCCTCTAAGATGACTGCGTTCGCCCCAATCATGACACCATCCTCGATGATGACCGGATCTTTTGAAGGTGGCTCAAGAACCCCTGCGACCACGGCACCTGCGCCAAGGTGAACGTTCTTCCCGAGCGTTCCGCGTGCTCCGATGACAGCGTTCATGTCGACCATCGAACCATCTCCGATGACAGCTCCGATGTTGACGACAGCTCCCATCATGACGACCGCGTTGTTGCCGATTTGAACGTGATCTCGGATGAACGAGCCTGGTTCAATTCGGGCATTGAGTCGTGTCGTATCGAGCATCGGTACAGCACTGTTGCGACGATCATATTCAAGATGAGAATCTGTGATGACCGATGCATTGGCTTCTAAGAATGCCGCAGCGCGTTCTGCCGTCGTCAAAAACAGTTTCGACTCATCCGTTCCGAATGCTTTCGCTTCCTCGATTTCAAGACCCGCCAATTGACCGTTGACGTAAAGCTTAACTGGTGTTTCCTTCTTAGCATCTTTAATATATTGTGCGATTTCATAAGCGTTTGTGAGTAACATGAGTAGCCTCCTCGTATAAGTTCGATAGATTATAAAGTCCTGCCGGGCGATCGATGATCGTTGCCGCAGCGGCAAGGGCCCCGTTTGCAAAGACGCGTTTCGATAACGCAGTATGTTTCAATTCAATCATTTCATCATCTCCGGCGAAGAGCACGGTATGCTCACCGAAGATCGTGCCACCCCGAATGGAATGCATGCCCAACTCTTCGGTAGCACGCGCTTCCCGACGTGACGTTCGTTCGTAAATCGGTGTCACGTCACGCTTCGCTTCGATGGCACGTGCCAATAATTCTGCCGTCCCGCTTGGTGCGTCCACTTTCTTCCGATGATGTGCCTCAATCACTTCAATATCATATCCGAGAGTGAGCGGGACAAGTTGGTCGAGCAACTGTTTCAACAGTGCAATCCCATATGAGGTGTTATAAGACTGAAAGATTGGGATCTCTCGTGAAGCCGTCTCGATCTCGGCCAATTCTTCCGGTGTGAAGCCCGTCGTCGCAATGACGAGCGGAATATTGCGCTCCCGTCCGAACGCGAGTAAATCAGGGAGTAACGCCGGGTTCGAAAAGTCGATCACGACATCGACGGGTACGTCCACCTCATTCAGAGTCGCCGTGTGCTCGTCACTTCCCTGTGAGACGATTGCCGTTACGTTTACACCTTGCGCATGAGCGACCTCTTCGACAATGCGTCCCATTGCGCCAAAACCATGGATGAGAACATTCATTGTCTCACCTCATTGAATTGTTCCATCGCCGATAGTAATTTCGCCTCAGCCGTCGCGCTCATTGGAACGAGCGGCAGACGTGGCGCACCGACTTCAAATCCTCGCGCTTGAAGCGCTGCCTTCACCGGAATCGGATTCACTTCTGCGAAAAGTTCATCGATGACTGGGAGTAAACGAATTTGCCACGTACGTGCTGTCTGCAAATCACCCGCCAATAGGGCGTCTGCCAACGCGACCGTCGCTCCCGGATAGACGTTTGATAAAACGGAGACGACCCCTTGTGCGCCCCAAGCCATGTACGGCAAGATTTGATCGTCATTTCCACAGTAAACGGTGAACCCTTCCGGAATATGGGCCATCATCTGCGCCATGACCGAGATATCCCCACTCGCTTCTTTCAAGGCCGTGATGCGCGGATGTTCCGCGAGCTCACCGACCGTTTCCGGTGCCAAGGCGACACCCGTCCGTGACGGAACATTGTAGAGCATGAGCGGAATCGGTGACGCATCCGCAATCGCAGTAAAGTGAGCAATCAGCCCGACCTGTGTCGACTTGTTATAGTACGGTGTGACGACCATCGCCATCTCCGCACCAAGTTCGGCGGCCCGTTTCGTTTTCTCGATACTGACTGCTGTATTGTTCGAACCGGTCCCCGCGATGATCACGGCTCGACCGTTTGCGACCTCCACCGCTCGAACGAGCAATGTCTCAAACTCGTCATCAGTGATTGTCATCCCTTCGCCGGTCGTCCCACCGATGACGAGACCCGTCACACCTTCTTGGATTTGGTCTTCAATTAATGCCGCCCATGCTTCTAGATTCAACTGCCCATTTTCTTGAAATGGGGTAGCTAGTGCTGTCGCCACTCCTGTGAACATGTCATCTCCTCCTTATTTCGTCGCTGTTTGACTAATCATACATTGTGCGATTTGAACGGCATTCGCTGCCGCCCCTTTTCGGACGTTATCTGCAACGCACCAAAGATGGAACGTATTGGGTTGTGAATCGTCTCGGCGAATTCGTCCGACATACACCTCATCCGTCCCGTTCGTATCGAGCGGTGTCGGATATGTCAATTCGGATGGATTGTCCATTAACACGACCCCTGGTGCATCGGCAAGGACTGCTTTCAGTTCTGCGACCGTCGCATCTCGCTCGAGCGACACCGTGATTGAGACCGCATGACTGTTTCGCACCGGCACCCGGACACAAGTGGCCGTCACCCCGAGGTTTGGCGCATTTAAAATCTTACGTGTCTCATCCATCATCTTCTGTTCTTCTTTCGTGTAGCCATTTTCTTGAAATACATCGATGTGCGGCAACACGTTATCATAAATCGGATACGGATAATTCGTCGGTTCCTCTCCGCGCGCACCGCGCTCGAGGTCATCGATCCCTTTTTGACCCGATCCCGATACCGCTTGATAAGATGTGTACGCGACGCGTGTCAGTCCGTATACTTCCGCTAGAGGCGCGAGCGCCACGACCGATTGAATCGTGGAACAGTTCGGGTTCGCGATGAGCGTTCTCTCCGGACTGAGTTCGACTCGGTTCACTTCCGGTACGATGAGTGGAATTCCTTCTTGCATTCGGAATGCACTTGAATTATCGATGACAATGACTCCTTGCTCACTCAACCGAGGGGCATATTGTTCACTGATGCTCCCACCTGCAGAGAAGAGTGCGATATCGATTGGGTCCGCATAAATCGCATCGGTCAATTCACGAATCACGATCGATTGCCCATTCACCTCGACCGTCTTTCCTGCCGAGCGGGCTGAAGCATAGAGTCTCAATTCGCTGATTGGAAATTCATATTCTGTTAAGACGTCAATCATTTTTTGTCCGACGGCACCTGTCGCACCGACGACTGCTACGTTATACATTATGCTCCCCCCTTATAAGTGGAACCGGGCCGCAATGGCTGCGACTGCCGCTTCTACGTCTTGTTCTTGAATCGTATAGGAAATACTGATTTCAGACGTCGTGACTTGATAGAATGGAATCCCCATCTCACGGAATGTCGCAAAGAGCTCTGATGCGACCCCTGTCGCGTCTCGCATACCGATTCCGACGACAGAAATTTTTGCATGTTCCGTATGACGATCGATTTTGATTTGAGGCAAGGTCGCTGTCAACTCCGCGAGCGCCTCTTCTAAAAACGCCTCTTCATCGAGCGGACATGTGAACGAGAGAAACACTTCGCCGTCGAATGCCGTCTGTGAAATCATATCGATGTTGACGTGTCGCTCTGACAATCGTTCAAAAATGTCTGCGACTCCCGCCGCCGTATGCGGAATATGTTTGATTGAGACACTGAGTACGTTCTTGACGACACTCACACTCGTGACTGCTTTCTGTTCCATCGCTTGCGTCGTATCCATGATCCATGTTCCTCCTTCGCTCGAAAGCGTCTTCCCAACAAAAATATTGACGTCATATTTCTTTGCGAGCTCCACGCTTCGCATCTCCATCACTTTTGAACCGAGTGCACTCATCTCCATCATCTCGTCATAGGAGACCGTATCAAGCCGTTTCGCCGTCGGATGGATTCGTGGGTCCGTCGTATATACACCCGCGACGTCCGTATAAATTTCACAACGCTGACTGAGGACGGCCGCCAGTGCGACGGCTGTCGTGTCCGAACCGCCACGCCCAAGGGTCGTGACGTCTCCCGCTTCATTCACGCCTTGGAATCCGGCGACAATCAGGACGTCGTATTGACGCAACTTCTCGTGTAACACTTCTTTCCGAATCGCTTTGATTTTGCTCTTCGTATGAATGCCCATCGTATCAATCCCGGCTTGCTGTCCTGTTAATGAGATGGCCGGTACGCCTCGCGAGTTCAAGGCGATACTGAGTAGGCTGATGGTCTGTTCTTCTCCAACGGCGAGTAGCCGGTCGAGTTCGCGAATCATCGGGCGATCCGTGATTTGTTTGGCGAGCGACAAGAGCGAATCTGTCGTTTTGCCCATCGCCGATACGACGACGACCAATTTTTCACCGGTCGCCACACGTGTCTGTAAATAGTCCGAAATGGCTTGTATTTGTTCGATTGTGGCAACGGAGCTGCCACCAAATTTCAGTACGGTTGTCATCAAGTTCCCCACTTTCAAGATGTCCACCAACAGAAAAAGCGGCAGACCGGTAGGAAGCACTCTCCCTACGGTCTGCCGCTTGTACGCGCAGTTGAAAAACGATTAAAGAATCGTTCCGTAGATAGCGCTCCATGGTAGTTGACCATGGCAGTGTAGGCGTTATTCACGACTACCCCAGCCTTCATTCACACGCACGTGAACGTCGACTTCGGCGAATTTCCCCTTTCGGCTCGGTCCGGAGTGCGTCCGTTTCAACCAAGCTTACTCATGTCATTCGCAACCTCTATCTGTCAGTTGTTAGTATTAGTTATAACAAAACGAAATCTTCTTGCCAACCTTTTTTTAGAAAAATGGGATATTTCAAAAAAAGATTACCATGTTTTTCGCATCATGCGGTGCGGGATATTGGCATCCAAAAACTCATCTCCGAACGCCTCGTACCCGAGCTTTTCATAAAACGGAAGCGCCGTCAGTTGTGCACCCAATCGTAGTTCAACCAACCCTTGACGTTTCGCGACACGTTCAACTTCAATCATAATGTCTTTCCCATATCCATGGCCCCGGGCCGATTGAATCGTCGCCACTCGCTCCACTTTTCCGACAGTCGAGTCGACTGGACGAAGACGCGCTGTCGTCACAGGTTCGAAGTCAAGGAGCCCGACCACATGTGTACACATATCGTCTAAATCATCGTATTCTAAACTCGCATCGATTCCTTGTTCCTGAACGAATACGATCTCCCGCACTTGTTTGGCCTGTTCAATCAACGCTGCTTCGTTTCCCGATTGAATGATCAACATGGTAAAACTCCTTCCTGCAATCGTTTCACGATTTCTTCGATTCCCTTTTCTAGTTCCGCTACGGATGTGAAACGCGCTTGGGCCTGCTTATGGCTTCCACCGCCACGACCGATTTTCATCTCTTGGAGCGCCGCTTTCAAGAATGTGCCGACGGCGATATCCTGTGTCCCGTCATGCATGACGAACAATTTCTGCGTTCCATAGTTAGCGCCAACGGCAATTCGTCCTGTTGCTGCGATTCGTTCGATGATGGCGGTCGTCAACGTTTCCGCTTCTGTTCTCCCGACATGTAAGGCCACATAGTTATCTTCTTTCAACACGGCCTCCACTTTCGCTTTGGCAATCCGTTCTTCGAGCGTTTTGATTTCTTTTTCACGTTCCAAACGAATCGTATGTTCTTCGATTACACGGGCTGCCACGGATTCATTCGTTGTCGAGAATGTATGGTGAATCGTCCGCAACGCTGCTCGCGCTTGTTGAGTCGCCTTGATCGCTCGACTTCCCGCCACATACGTCAAGCGGAGATTCCCCCTCACTTTCTTCATCGCCGTCACATGGATGGTACCGAGTTGTCCCGTTGTCTCCACATGAGTGCCACCACATGCATTGTAATCTAGACCTTCGATTTCGACGATGCGAATCATCCCCGTTCGGTCCGTCTCTTTCCGTAAGCGCGCCCGGTCTACTTCTTCTTTTGGGATTTCATAGACACGAATCGGACGGTTTTCAAAGATGACTTGTTGCATCTCTTGTTCAAGTGCCTCAACGTGCACCCAGTCCATCGTTGCCGTTTCAATCTCAATAGATGAATCGGTCTCTCCGATTCCAAAGCTGAGCGTCCGAATGCCATGACGGTCTTCCAAAATCGCCGTTATCACATGTTGAGCAGTATGCTGGATGGAATGATCCCGTCTGACGTCCTCATCGATTCGAACCTCTATCGTCGTGCCCGCTGGTAATGATTCTGACAAGAGATGCCATACTTCCCCGTCCTTGATTTGTACGTCCAGTACAGGATGCGTCCCAATCCATCCACGGTCAGCCGGTTGTCCCCCACCTTCCGCATAAAACGGGCTGTTCTCGAGTGTGTGCCAATGACCTTTGCCATCTTCCTTTATTGAGGTCACGACTGTACTTGCTGTATATGGTTCCATCTTGTCCTCCACCTTCTCTCTATAATCTGTTCAGACAACTAGTTTAATTTCGTCTATAATGAAACATACATCTTCTCAGTCAGGAGCGAAATGATATGTTAGAAATCGATAAACAATCTCCGTTACCTATTTATTATCAAATTGAAGCGTACTTAAAGCAACAAATTGATGACGGATTGTTAAAACCAGGAGACACCTTGCCTTCAGAGCGTGAATTTTCCGAGCAATTTCACGTCAGTCGGATGACGATTCGTCAAGCCATCATGAACCTCGTCAACGCCGGTTACTTGAGCCGTCAAAAAGGAAGAGGCACGTTCGTCGCGAGTCAGAAGATTGCGATGACGTTATCGGGACTGACGAGTTTTTCCGAGGAAATCAAACATCGAGGCATGCGACCGCTCAGCCGTCTCTTGTCATACGAGGTCATTCCGGCAACGGATCGCATCGCGCAGCAACTGAGCATCCCAAATCAAACACCGGTTTATGAAATGAAACGGCTACGACTCGCCGATGATCACCCACTTGCGCTCGAAACCGCCTATATTCCCGTTCATTTATTGCCTGACCTGACGCAAGATGACGCGACGGGATCGATTTATGCTTATGCCGAACAGCATGGCTTACGCCTGAAAAATGCAACACAAACACTCGAAGCCCGGAGCGCCGGTCCAGAAGAAGCCAAGCTCCTCACCATTTCTCCGAACGCACCGGTATTGCTGATTGACCAGCGAACTTATCTCGAGAACGGTGACATGTTCGAGTATAGTCGTTCACTCTTTCGCGGAGATTCATACTCCTTGACCGTCGCCATGGACCGCATATAAAAAAAGTTTGCCCGAGGGCAAACTTTTTTTATTGAGCTTCGTACGTTACCCCGCTCGGGTCTAACGTATACGACTCGAGTTCTGTATCGGACATCGGCTCGACACGATTACCGGCGTCCGCTTGTTGTACACGATAGCGTACTTCTTCAAGAAGCGGTTCGTTCAAGAAATAGTAGAAGTGTCCGTCATCTGCCCGGGCACCTTCTCCAGTCAATTGATATTGCACCGTATTGTGAAGCGCGCCAACATCTTCAATTAAACGCATATAGTCATTCGGGCCAAGTGTCGTCTGCATGTTGTCGCCGACGGCTTTCAAGACCTTATCGTAATTGTTTAGGAGTGAAGTGCCGAGTGATTGTTCGAGCACGGCATTGATGACTTCCATCTGGCGTTGTCCACGACCGATGTCCCCACGTGGATCATCGTATCGATTTCGAACGTAGGCAAGTGCCTCTTCACCAGAAAGCTGTTGAAGTCCTTGTTCGATTTGAACTGTCTCACGTGACGCATCGTAACTGTTTTGTTGTGATGAGAACGGAACATCAATCTCAACGCCACCTACAGCATCAATGAAATCAACGAACCCTTGGAAGTTGAGCGAGACGACATGGTCGATTTCAACACCGACTAAATCTTCGATCGTGTTCGTCGCCATCCGCATCCCGTTGTTTGGATTCGATTCATCCATCGAACCAAAGTAGTAAGCGTGTGTGATCTTATCTTGGTCAAGTCCCGTCTTGCCATAAGGAATGTTATATCCCGTGTAGTCAATATTGACATACGAGTCACGCGGGATACTGAGCATCGTCGTCTGCTTTTCTTTCTTGTTTAAAATGACGACAATCATAACGTCCGATCGTCCAAACTCGCCACGCGCTTTCTTCTGTGGCGAAAGGTCTGTCCCTAAAACCAAGAACGTCTCCGTATCTTCTTTATCATAACGAGTCGGCTCAACCGTCGGGTCATCCTCTAATGTGACTTGGGTGCCTGACAACATATTGTGGGCTTTGTAAAACGCTGTACCGTAAATGCTAGATCCAGCAATAATCGCAATCAGCACGAGGGCACTAAATATCTTATAAAACGCAGACGGACCTGTGCGCTGTCTGCGAGCATGTGTTCTAGAATTCATATCGGTCTCCTTCGAGTCAAAATAATGAGCTTCACTCATTATAGAGGAAAGCGAGAAATTTGTCGAAAACGTTTTGATGACAAATTCATTTCTTTACATTTTCCCATAGTTGAACATAGAAAAACCCGCGGAGATGACTCCGCAGGTCCGTTAATCCCGAATGGTAAAAAATCGTGTTGCCGCTTCTTGTCCACGGGCTTGTAAGGATTCCGCACAGTGTGATGCCGCCGCCTCGTCGAGTACGACTGTCACACCAGGATGGGCCTGAAGGATCGTGGCCGGCCAGTCGACCGTCGGTACGCTCTCAATCATGTGCTGCACCGCTTCCGCTTTCCGCTCCCCTGTCGCGACTAGGACGATTTCACGTGCGTTCATGATTGTATCGAGCCCCATCGTGATGGCGTGTGTCGGTACATCTTCTAACCGATCAAAGAATCGACGATTGGCTTCCCGAGTAGACTCCGTGAGTTCGGTCACATGTGTCTTCGCATCGAGCGCTGTACCCGGTTCATTGAAGGCGATATGCCCATTCTCACCAATCCCTAAAAGCTGTAAATCGACACCGAGTGTCCGAACAAGTTCTTCATAACGTGAAGCTTCCACTTCCGGGTCCGGCGCGTCCCCTTGAGGGAGGTGACTTTGTTTGAATGGTACCTCATCGAAGAGTCGATCTTTCATGAAGCGGTTATAACTTTGAGGATGTTCGGGCGATAATCCGATGTATTCATCTAAATTGACGCTCGTCACGTGGCTACAGTCGAGCGCGTCCTGTTTAAACATTTGATACATTCCGACCGGTGTGCTACCGGTTGCGAGACCGAGTACGAAGTCATGTTTCCCTGAAATCCGTTCTTTGATTAGCGTATAGGCGATTCGTTCCGCATCGTTCGCCGTCTTTGCGACTAGTACATTCATCTTTGTTCCTCCCGTTCATATACGATTCGACCTTTAACAAAAGTCATCTGAACATGTGTCGTGTCATCCCAAACGACAAGGTCTGCATCAAACCCCGATTTGATGTCTCCTTTTGTCGTCAATCCGAATTCTTTGGCCACATTCGTCGAAGTCATTTTGACCGCTTCTTCCACCGTACATCCCGTATATGCCTGAATGTTTCGGAAGGCAGCATCCATCGTCAACACACTGCCCGCCAGGTTTCCGGCTTGAAGTCGCGCAGCCCCGTCCGCTACGATGACCGGTTGACCGCCAAGCTCATATTGTCCGTCCGGAAGTCCTTTTGCTCGCATCGCATCCGTGATGACGACAAGTTCATCTGCTCCTTTTAAGCGAAACGCGAAGTCGACCATCTCCGGACGACTATGGATCCCATCCGGAATGATTTCCGCGATGACCCCACCCTCTAAGAGACAATACCCAACCGTTCCGGGTTCTCGATGGTGCAATCCACGCATTTGGTTATAAAGATGCGTCCCATGTTTGACGCCCGCCTGCTTGTTCTCTTCAAATGTCGCACTCGTATGGCCCGCCGAACCGATTGCACCGGTTTCGCGAAGAACAGCTTCAAACTCACGTGCACCTGGACGTTCCGGTGCATAAGTGACAAGACGGATATGACCGCCGGCAAGCTCTTGCCATTTCCGGAACTGCTCGGCATCCGGGTCGATAATATATTCTGCCGGTTGTGCCCCAGCCATCTCCACGTTGACAAATGGACCTTCCAAGTGGATTCCGATGAGTGTCGTATCCTGCGCTTCGATGACATTTCGGACTGCCTTCAATGCATGCTCAATCGCTTCTTTTGACTGCGTGATCGTCGTCGCGAAAAAGGACGTGACACCTTCCTGTAGCATGTCGTTACTCAATCGTCGAAGTTTTGATTCATCCGCATCCATCGTATCGACTTCATATCCCCCATGGATATGCACATCGATGAGACCCGGTGTCACGAGCGCTCCAGCGACATCAATCACAGGCTCATCCTGTTGTTCAAACTGGTCCATCGATCCAATCTCATCAATCGTTTGACCATTCCATCTGATATATCCACGTTCCCATGTTTGTTCTGCTGACACGATACGAGCATTGATCAATGTCCCCATCGGTTCACCACTCCTTTTTGTTTTCCTCCATGTTATCATATCGGATAAAAGTATAGTTGTATAGACCAATTTTAAATAAATAAAAGATTGTTCACATTTGCGAACAATCTTCTCCTTTTTTATGTCGATTGAACCGTCCCGTAGCGCCGGACAATCCATACTAACCGGAGGAATAACAAGACCGCTCCGGCTGCGAGCCCGGCAATCAAGCCAATCCAATAACCGTCTGGTCCAAATCCGGCGTGTTCTGCCAAGACATACCCGAGTGGTAAACCGATGACCCAATAAGCGACGAGTGAAAGGACGAGCGTGATGTTGACGTCTTTAAAGCCACGTAATATCCCTTGGATCGGTGCCGCGACAGCATCTGACAGTTGGAAGAATACAGCGAAGATCATAAAGTGAGCTGCAAGGTCCACGACCGTCGGATCATTCGTATAAATAGCCGCGACCCGTTCGTTTTGCCAAAACAAAAAAGCACCGGAAAAGATAGAAACACCGAGACAGAGCGCGAGCCCGATTTTTGCATAGCGGACGGCATCCTGCAGTCGTTTCGCGCCAAGCTCATACCCCACGACGATCGTCAATGCGCTCGATGCTGAGAGTGGCAACATGTAAACAAACGAAGCGAAGTTAATCGCCGCTTGGTGAGCCGCGACGATTTGGTCACCGTATGAACTGAGCAATACCGTGACCGCCGCAAAGATGCTGACTTCTGCGAAAATGGCGAGCCCGATTGGCGTCCCAAGTTGTAACAGCTCTTTTTGTCGGAGCCAGACCATTCGTTCGGTCGTCCGTAAAAACTTGTATTCGCGGAATGGCTTCCCGTTTCTCACGAAGAAGAAGGCCATGAAGAAGAGTAGCCAGTAAGTGATGCTTGAGGCGATTCCCGCTCCAACTCCGCCGTACGCCGGCACCCCCAGTTTTCCGAAGATGAAGATGTAATTTAATCCGACATTAATGGGTAACCCTAATAGTATGAGGATCATCGAGACTCGCGTCTTGCCCAAGGCATCCATGAGCGTGCGTAGCACATTGAACAGGAACATCGGCAAGACACCGAATCCAAGGGCAAGCAAGTATTGCGTCGCGATTCGTTTCCCTTCTACACTGAGCCCCATGCTCTCGATTGCCATCGGCACAAGGAATGAACCCAACGTCAGCGTGATTACGCTTAGCATGATGGCTAAATAGATACCTTGAAACAAGGTTCGTTGAATCTGTTGACGGTCTCGCGCACCAAGCGCTTGCGAAACGATCGGGGCCACCGCCAGCAAGATTCCACTCAGTCCGGTATACACCGGCATCCACAAGCTTGAACCGACTCCGACACCTGCCAAATCGACGGCACCCGCCCGTCCGGACATGACGGTATCAAAAAAGCTAATCAAATAAAAAGACACTTGCGTGACTAAAATTGGAAAGAAAATCGTGAAGAACAGTTTGATTTTTTCGTTTAATGAATGTGTTTGGTACATGGACAACCCTCATCTCTTTTTCAGAAAGGAACTTATAATCATGAATCAACGGCATGCAGAAAAGCTTAAATTTGAACTGTTGGAAACGTGGAACACGTTCAATCACTATGTGACGGAAGCCCTCACCTTCAACAATTCCGAGGATATTCATCGCGCTCGCGTTCATCTACGGAAATTGATCACGTTTATGCAACTATATGAAACGAAGCCGGCGACGTTCCGACAACTCAAACAATTGATGGAGGCACTCGGTCATGTGCGCGACCTCGACGTCCTCATCGAAACGTTTGATTCCAAAACCGAACTCGACCTTGCGTTTCTTGAAGCGATGGAGACAGAACGTGCCATCGCACGGACGATCCTTTCGACCCGCGTCAGTGAAAAAATGACCCCGTCGCTCGATCAACAAGTACGTCGTTTCATCGGCGGACCGTTATTTCGTGCGTTCAAAAAAACGAACGCCTCTCCGATGTTAGAAAAGGCGAAAAGCGAGCGCAAGCAACGTGTACGCGTCTATCACGAACAATCCGATGGAAAAGAACAGCTTGAAGCACTCCATAAAGTCCGTTTAGCCGTCAAACGCGAACGTTACTTACATGAGTACTTGCTAAGCTATGAATCGGATGCTTCGATGGACACTGTCCGCACGTTAAAAAAGATGCAAACTGAACTCGGTGATATGAACGACCATGACCAACTGTTAAAGCGTTGGCGCGCCTTCACCCCTCCAGCTGAACTACAGTCTGCATACGACAGAAAAATTGAAACATTACAGCAGGAACTCGATGCATCCGTGGAGCACCTCTCGATTTAGCGCGAAGTATAGCGCTCAATCAGTAGTTCCAACAACTTCATTCCGGCAATCGAGTTCCCTTTTGAATCAAGTGCCGGGCCAAATATGCCAAACCCAACGTTATTCAAGTCCAGTTCGTGGTTCCCGACCGCCAAGATGGCACCCGATACCCCACTTTTTCCCGGAAGACCGACCCGGACAGCGAACTCACCCGATGCATCATACATGCCACACGTCGTCATGATGGCCTTGACGATTCGGACGACCCGACGTGGAATCAACTCTTCGCCCGTATCCGGGTCTTCTCCATTCCCTGCAAAGACACGCCCGATTCGCGCCAAATCAAAACAATCAATCTCGATGGCACACTGTTTCGTATACACATCAATGATCTCATCGACGTCTCCATCCACAATTCCATGATGACGCATGAAATAGAGCAGGGCACGGTTCAAGTCGGTCGTCTCGTATTCAGAGCGGGCGACTTTTTCGTCGTACGTGACCTCCTCGACCGAGCGATTTAACAACGTCGCTAAAAACTGGCGGAACTGATAGATTTTGAGTTCTGCCGTCTCCCCCAAAATCATACTCGTCACCGCTAACGCTCCGGCGTTGATCATCGGATTCAGTGGTTTTGACGGGACCGTTTCCTCGAGTTTGGCGATGGAGTTGAATGCGTCCCCCGTCGGCTCCATCCCTACTTTCGAAAAGACATAGTCCTCCCCGAACTCCATCAATACATAACAAAGTGTGAGCGCCTTCGATACGCTCTGAATCGTAAACTTGTGATGAACATCCCCCGCGTGAATATACGTACCATCCGGCAAACAAATCGCCACCCCGAGTAAATCGTTTTTCACATGTGCGAGTTCAGGGATATAGTCCGCCACTTTCCCTTGAGCCGTGTACGGACGACACTCATCAACCAAGTGGTTCAACTGTTGTTCGAGTACATTCATTCCATCACCTCATGTTCCATCAAATTTCAACCGGGTCATCTTATCATATTATCCGTCCGGTGGTCCATCATCTTTATACCAGTCCTCATCCGCCCAAATCATCGGTGGACTTTCCTCATCTCCAACCAACTTTTCTCCATGCCGATTCATCGCCACAATAAACCCAATTATGCCCACCATCACAAGAGTCGCAACGATGAGGAAGGAAGCCATTCCATCGTCCCCTTTCGAATTCGTGACAAATTTGTCTAGAAGTCCGTGACACTTATCCTATATCTCCATCAACATTCTCGGTACCGTTAAGACGACAACAATTTTAGAGAAATGGGTGAATCAATTGAATCGAATCGCGATTATCGGAGGTGGCATCACCGGACTTGCCGCAGCCTATTATGCCAAAGAAGCCGGAGCTCATGTCACATTGATTGAGGCGCAGGACCGTCTCGGTGGAAAAATTAAGACCATTTATCGGGATGGTTTTACGTTAGAGACTGGACCCGACGGTTATATGGCACGAAAGCCGACCTTGACATCACTCATTACCGATCTCGGTCTCGCAGATCAACTCGTCCGCTCCAGAACCGGGACTTCTTACATTTACGTACGGAAGCAACTGAGACAGATGCCGGCCGGATCGGTCATGGGCATCCCGACCAAGTTTTGGCCGATGGTCAAAACGGATCTCTTTACTTGGAGAGGAAAACTTCGCGCCGGATTCGATCTCGTGATTCCACGCGTGTATACAGGAGAGGATATCTCGCTCGACCGTTTCTTTCGGACGAGACTTGGCTCAGAAGTCGTCGATACGATGATCGAACCACTTCTGTCAGGGATTTACAACGGGACACTCGATGACATGAGCATCGAGTCTACTTTCCCTCAGTTTATCACGATTGAACAAAAAACTCGCAGTCTGATTCTCGGAATGAAAGCACTCACTCCTCCCGTCCAAGCCGGTGTAAAGCCGTCCGAGACTGGTAAGTTCCTGTCGACTGAGCAAGGACTCGGAGCACTCGTCGAGGCGCTCCGTCCGTCGATTGATCGACTCATGTTAAAGACGGTCGTTCAATCCGTTCGACCTCATGAAGTCACATTTGCCGATGGGACGATCGAACAGTTTGATGGCATCATTATGGCCACATCGCCGCATGCACTCGGACCTTTGCTCGGATTCCCGGAAGCCGAACGTTTGTCATCGTTAAAACGTACCTCTTCGATGACCGTACTCGCCGCCTTCGACGAGTCAGAAGTGGATGCGTTAGATGGAACCGGCTACGTCATCGCCAAATCGGAAGGAAACGCTTTGACCGCTTGTAGCTGGATGCATAAAAAATGGCCACACCTAGCACCTAAAGGAAAAGCATTGCTCCGCATGTATATCAGTTCAGAACATGTCCCGTCCCTGCTCCATGAAGAGGATGATCTAATCGCAAACTTCGCTTTAGGCGAACTTCGACGCATTCAAAAAGTCGGGACTCCCCTCTTCACGAAAGTCGAGCGACACATTCAAACGATGCCACAGTATGAGGTCGGTCATAAACAGGACGTCCGCGCGTTCGAAGAAGCACTTTTGAAGTGGGACGGCGTCGAAGCGTGTGGCGCCATTCTCCATGGGGTCGGATTACCTGACTGCGTCGATTCCGCCAAACGGGCGGTCGATCACTTACATCTTCGACAGGCGGTGACGGTATGAAACGTATCGACTATAATGAGAACCCGTTCATCGTCATTTGGGAAGTCACACGGGCCTGTGCGCTCTCCTGCGTCCACTGCCGGGCAGAGGCACAATTTCATCGTTACGAAAACGAACTCGACACGGAAGAAGGGAAGGCATTGATTCGCGAGATTCATGCGATGGATAACCCGATTCTCGTCTTTACGGGCGGTGATCCTCTCATGCGTGAAGATTTATTTGAATTGACCGCATATGCTTCCTCCCTTGGGATGCGAGTCTCCATGACACCTTCAGCTACACCTCGTGTAACTCACGATGCCGTGAAACGGGCGAAAGCAGCTGGTTTGTCACGTTGGGCCTTCTCCATTGACGGACCGGACGCCGTGACGCATGACTACTTCCGCGGTACACGTGGCAGCTTCGACCGTACCATTCGAGGAATCTCATATTTCCGAGAAGAAGGGATGTCATTTCAAATCAATACGACGGTGACCGAATACAATGTCGATCGATTACCGGAAATGGCGAAGCTCGTAGAATCCCTCGGTGTATCCGTCTGGACGCTCTTTTTCCTCGTGCCGACCGGACGCGGATCCCTGTTACAACCCATTACACCAGAGCGACATGAGGAAGTATTGAAATGGGCGTTCTCCATACAAGAGACGGCACCCTTCATCATCTCGACGACGGAAGCCCAATTTTATCGGAGAGTCGCCCGCCAAGAAAATCAGCGACGCCGGGCAGCAGGACTCCCTCCAATCGGACATCCACATGACGATTTGGCGAAAGCTCCTCGTGGGACGAATGACGGCAACGGATTCGTCTTTATCTCACATACAGGGGACGTACAGCCGTCCGGATTTTTACCGATCACCTGCGGAAACGTCCGAACGACACCTCTCGCCGATATTTATCGCCATCATCCGACATTCAAGGCACTACGTGATCCGGATAGTCATCACGGAAAGTGTGGGTACTGTGAGTATCGTTATCTATGTGGTGGTTCGCGTGCTAGAGCCTATGCGGTCACTGGCGATTTCAAAGAATCAGAACCGTACTGTATCTATCAACCAGAACGTCCTCTCGTTTCACAATAACGATTCCCATTTATTCCCTCTCCGTGTAAGATTGGATTATATGAATCTGATGGTGAAAAGAGGGTGTGTCCGTGCAGACTTTACCGATTGACGGATTGTTCTATATTGGGTTAGGTACAATTTTCATTGTTACGGCTTTACTTGGGTTCGGAATCAAGCAATTGACGAAACAAGGCATGGCGGGATTTTTTGTTCTCCTCGCAACGAGTCTTGGCTTTTTCTTTTGGCTACTGCTCTGGTTCCAAGAAGCGACCCGTGCCAGCTTCATGGGAACAATTCCATGGGTATTCAACTCATTTTTTGGGACGGTACTCTACCTCATTTTTATTGGGATCAGTTATTTGATTTTGAGCAGAGAACGTCGGCATACATAAAAGAGGAATCCGATTTTGGATTCCTCTTTCTTTATGCGTTGACTGTCGATGGGCGTAATGTCAACGCCCCGTTCTCGACATCGATGATGACCGTTTGCCCATCCTCGACGTCTCCAGCGAGGATGCTACGGGCAAGTTTCGTCTCAATCGTCCGTTGTACATATCGGTTGATCGGTCGCGCACCAAATTGAGGTTCATATGCTTCGTCAGCAACGAACGTTTTGGCTGCATCGGTGATGTCGATATGAATCGAGCGTGTCGTGAGCCGTTCGCTCATCCGTCCGACCGCTTTCTCGACAATCTGACCGATTTGATCTTTCGTGAGCGGATGGAACAGAATCGTTTCATCGACCCGGTTCAAGAATTCAGGACGGAAATGACGACGGAGTTTGTCGAGCACTTGACGCTCTTCGTCCTCATCAATCACGCCATCTTTCGCCGCTTCGAGCAAGATGTCCGCCCCAATGTTCGACGTCATAATGACAATCGTATTTTTGAAGTCGACGATGCGCCCGTGCGAATCGGTCAATCGACCATCATCGAGCAATTGTAGCAAGATATTGAAGACGTCCGGATGCGCTTTCTCGACCTCATCGAGTAAGAGAACCGAGTACGGGTTACGGCGAACCGCTTCCGTCAACTGTCCACCTTCTTCGTAACCGATATAGCCAGGAGGGGCACCGACGAGACGCGATACGGCATGTTTCTCCATATATTCACTCATATCCAGCCGAACGATATGGTCTTCTGAATCAAACATCGCTTCCGCGAGTGCTTTCCCGAGTTCTGTCTTCCCGACCCCCGTCGGTCCGAGGAAAAGGAATGAACCAATCGGACGGTTTGGGTCTTTGATGCCAGCACGTGCTCGAATGACTGCATCGCTGACAAGACGAATCGCATCATCTTGTCCGAACACACGTTTATGCAAAACCGCTTCTAGATTGAGAAGCTTATCACGCTCTCCTTCTGTCAGTTTCGTCACCGGGATCCCTGTCCATTTCGAGACGACCTCGGCGATTTCTTCTTCCGTCACTTCTTCACGCACGAGCTCACGCGTCACCGAACTCGCCAACTGTTCCGCTTCTTCTAGTTCCCGCTCAAGTTCCGGGATTCGTCCATATTTCAGTTCCGAGGCCCGGTTCAAATCATAGCGACTCTCTGCCTCTTGTAACTCGAGACGTACTTTCTCAAGGTCTCCACGGATTTGTTGTACGCGGTGCGTCGACTCCTTCTCATTCTCCCAACGGAGACGTAACGAATCAGACTGTTCACGGATAGAAGCCAATTCCTGTTGGAGCGCCTCAAGTCGCTTCATGGAAGCGGCATCGCTCTCTTTTTTAAGAGCCGCCTCTTCGATTTCAAGCTGCATGACCCGACGGACCAATTCATCAAGCTCAGCTGGCATCGACTCCATCTCTGTTCGAATCATCGCACACGACTCGTCGACGAGATCAATCGCCTTGTCCGGCATGAAGCGGTCCGTGATATAGCGATTGGATAGCACAGCCGCCGCGACGAGCGCGTTGTCATGGATGCGTACCCCGTGGTGAATCTCAAAGCGTTCTTTTAAACCGCGCAAGATGGAAACCGTATCCTCGACATCCGGTTCAGCGACAAGTACTTGTTGGAAACGCCGCTCAAGGGCCGGGTCCTTCTCGATATATTGGCGATACTCGTCGAGCGTCGTCGCACCGATACAATGCAGTTCGCCTCGGGCGAGCATCGGTTTCAACATGTTACCGGCGTCCATCGACCCCTCAGACTTCCCTGCACCGACAATCGTGTGAAGTTCATCGATGAAGAGGATGATGGTGCCTTCCGCTTCTTTCACTTCGGACAAGACGGCCTGTAGACGTTCCTCGAACTCTCCGCGATATTTCGCACCGGCAACGAGGGAGCTCATATCGAGGCTGAAGATGGTTTTGTCTTTCAAACTTTCCGGTACATCTCCACGAACGATGCGCTGGGCGAGCCCTTCGACAATCGCTGTCTTCCCGACCCCTGGTTCTCCGATGAGGACAGGGTTATTTTTTGTTTTTCGACTTAGGATTCGAATGACACGACGAATCTCACTGTCACGTCCGATGACAGGATCGATTTTACCTGTCTTCACTTCTTGAATGAGGTCGCGTCCGTATTTCGTCAAGACATCATAAGTCGCTTCAGGCGACTTCGATGTGATGCGACGGTTCCCACGCACAGCGACAAGCGCCTCACGGAGTCGTTCTTCGGTGACACCTTTCCGTTCGAGCATCGTCTGTGCCTGACTGCTGTTCAACAAAATACCGAGTAGAATATGTTCGACCGATACGTACTCATCATTCATCCCCGTCGCTTCTCGTTCCGCAGTCGTCAAGACGCTTAAGAGAGAGGCTGAAATCATCGGTGTCGTCGGGTTTTGGAGTTTCGGCGCATGTTTCAGAGAAAGCGCGACTTCTCCTTCAATCTCTGACACGTTGATCTCCATTTTTTGAAACAGCAACGGCGCAATCCCGTCCGTCTGTGAAATCATTGAGGCCAATACATGCCACTCATTGATTTCGCTATGATGATACTGTTTCGCTAACGCTTGTGAACTGACAATGCATTCATGTGCTTTATCGGTGAAACGATTAAAGTCCATCACGATTCCTCCTTATCCATTAACGTTCGATTTTTTCATATACAGCCCGGTACGTCTCATCAAGCGGCAGGTCGACTTCGAGCTGCACGAACAAGTCCGACCGTACTTTCGAACCGGTCATGACACCTCGGCCCGGAATACGCATCCGTTGTCCCGGACGGCTTCCCGGTTTCACTTTCAACTTCACGCGTCCCCCGTCGAGTGTCGCAATGATGACGCTCGTCCCGTCTAAAAACTCAAGCGGTCGCAAACGCTTCACTGTCACGATATGCTCTCCTTCGCGACGATACGTATCGTCATCGGCAAAGTGAAGTTCGACATATACATCACCTCGGTTTCCCGATTGTCCGACCCGGCTTCCCTTTCCTTTCAAGCGCAACTTCTGACCTTCATAAGCACCTTGTGGAATTTTGACGTTCACGGTACCCGTTTGAAGACGCAGACTCACTTTCGACTCTTTCGTCAATTGACTAAGCGGGATGTTGACACGAACGGTCTCATCCAAGTCTTCGTCGACCGCTTGGTCAAAGAAGCTTCCGAACATATCTTCAAACCCGAACGTCCGCGACGTCGTACGTGACCCCCCGCCGAATTGTCGGAAGAGATCCTCGAATTGAGATGAGCCTTCCCCGTAAGCTTCCCCACCACCTCCGAACCCTTGTCCGAATGACGGTCCATCTGGGCTACCATATCGATCATAGTTCGCCTTCTTCTCCGGGTCGCTCAACACGTCGAACGCCTCTTGAATCGATTTGAAGCGATCCTGTGCCCCAGGATCTTTATTGACGTCCGGATGGTATTGTTTCGCCAGTTTCCGGTATGCGCGTTTAATCTCCTGCTCGGTCGCTCCTTTGGAAACACCAAGCTCATCGTAATAGTTTTTAGCCATATGGATTCACCTCACCTATCCCTTTCCCGTTTCTGTTAACTCTATTCTACTCATTTGGTCAAATAAGGTCAAAGATTATCCTTTCACTTTTCATACGAAAAAAAGAAGAGATTCGTTTCAAAAAAACGAACCTCTCCTCCTTTAGAAGTATACTTTCGGACTATCCATTCCGTCCTCGAACACGATGGTCACTTCAGGGTCTCCACCGAGGGATGTCACGTTAATTCGAACCGGAACGTTCCGATTATATTCCCAACGGTTTTCAAGCAAGCCGACAACGTGTTGTGTGAATCCGACGAGCTCAGCGCGACTGTAAAACTGAATCGGGATATCAATCTCCATTCTCGATAAATCTCCATTCTGATAAAAACCTTTCCCGATCATCCCGCTATAGTCCGGGAAAAGGTCTGCGATCCGATCGCTGAAGAGCGTAAACTTCTGAGCGTCCTCGCGTACGTCAGACGTCGCTGATGTCGACGGGAAGTAGTAGTACTTCTCATCGATCGCTTTCCAGTCATCCGATTTGACCTGATCCGCCGTCCCAACGAAAGCCGATTTGATATAGTTCCCCGGTGTCGGTGAACCTTGTGTCGATTTCATATAGAGCGCGACATTGATATCGAGATCCTTGAAGTCTTCCCGCTTCCGTAATTGGGAGACGAGCTCGTTCGCCATACGTTCCCCTTCTGCGATCACTTTCTTTTGATCGAGTTTGACGGTGTACGTCGGACCATAGTTCGGTGCTTGGAAGACATACTCACGGTTCAATATGAGTGCAAACGATACGCCTCCAACCTGATACCCGCTGTCCTCTTTCGTCATGTAGTTCTGTTCGACAATGGAAGCTAAATAAAGTGGTGACTTCTTGTTTGCGTCGACAAACTTGTCGTCTTCGACTTCTGCCTTGCCATCCGCATATGCCGGGTTCAAGGGTGTCAATCCTTCATTACTTTTATCTTTCCGTGCAAGTAAACGGGACACATCCTCCGCATTCAACAGCTGTCCCTCTTGATAAGCGAACTTTTCCGGGTCGAACGCGTCCGTTGAATGACGCATGAGACCGAGTTCGACTTCTTCGAGTTCTAACGATGAACTGACTTGACGTTGGGCGAGACCTCTCGCCGCCGCCGGTTTGAACGGAATGACCATCTGGTAATAAGAGTCACGGGCTTCGATCGCTTGTGTGACGCCTTCGGCCGCTGTTTCGTCCCCTGTTGGTGTCGCTTCTTCTTCACCCATCGGTATTTTCATTGAACATCCGCTCAACAATAGCGCAGAGGCGATTGTCGGGATGACGAGTTGTTTCCATTTCATCTATGTCTAGCTCCTTTGAACATCGTTTCCTATTTCACTTTGTCCATTATAACAAAATCGTTCCACGAAAAAAGTATCGAAGCGGAATCAGAACAAATCCCTTCTCGCATGAACGAGAAGGGATGTCGATTTATGGTTTCGTTGACGAGTGGTTGCGACGAATCAACAGTAGGAGTCCTGACGCGAAGAGAAGTGTACCGAGCATGACGTGCCATAGATCATCCGCTTCGCCTGTCATCGGAAGTACGCCTTGTGCGTACGGATCGGCTTCATCGATGTGCTCGACTCGTTTCGCTCCACTCTCTTTGACAACGACTGTAACGGCAGGTGGTGTGGTTTTCACCTCTGTCTTCTGTTTGTTAGCGTCTTGTTTCGGCTCTTCTTTTACCGGAACAGGTTGCTTCACTGCTACCGGTACGTCGACAGAGTGAGTAACCGCAATCCCTTCATCCACCTCAAAGGTGAATGTGGCACGTTGAATCAATTCAGCCCCGGCTCTCATATCATAAGATGTGAGGAGCGGAAGCTCAAACGAGAACGTCACTTCTTCTTCCGGACCGAGACCGTCTCTGAAGGCAGGAATCGCTTCGACTAGCTCTGCGAATCGTTGATTTGCCAGGTGTTGTTCTTCTTTTGTCAAGGCACCGCTTGGCCATGTAAGAACTGCTTTCGCTAAAAACAGGGTGACTCTCGAAGGATTGGTTATCGTATACGTATAACGAACGGGCTCTCCCGGTTGAACGGTCGCTTTCTCAACCGTTGCATTCACGGTGAAGTCTGGTGTTTGCAAAAGGATAATTTGTTGACTTTCTGACGTGACAACCCGGTCGAATTCATCCACTCCGGTCACCCGAAAGACACTGCCGATCTCAGGATGAGCGTCGAACGAATATCCGATCTGAATCGCTAAAACTTCTGTCACTTCCACCCGTTCCCCCGGCAAGAGACCGTCTTCTCCTATTAATTCATGCAAACGATCAAATACGTGTTGATTGAACGATTCGATTGATTGATGATCGATGTCTCCGCTCACATACTCATGAGAGAATTCTGTCACCGTCATCGGCGTGTCTCCTGTGTTTTCTACAATGAACGTATACGATATTTCGCCTCCGACAACGGCTCGGTCGACTGCGGCGATGTTGATTGCTTCAACGGCGAGCTTCGGTAACGTCGGTTCAGTCGTCGGCTCTTCGACGACTGGTTCTGGTTCAACCGGTGGCGTCACCTCTTCTGATGGGTCTGGTTCTGTGACTACAGGCGGTTCCTCCACTTCGACAGGATAGGCTTCCGTGACAGTGTGTGGAGAAAACGTATACGGTACACCTTCCGCATCATAGAGCGTGATGAGGTCAATCAACGAGTCGTCTACTACTTCCGCATCAATCATAAATCGCCAAACGTCAGCTGATTCACGGACCCCGTAATACGTGATTCCTTCATAGACAAGACTTGATTCATATAATGTTTCGCTTTCCTCATCTGTCAAATTCACTTGGATATACCGGAACGTGGTCGTGTCCGCTTTGGCGGTGGGCACCCCAAATAAGGTTGAAAGGAGCATGAGGATGGTAAATACGGCAACGAAGCGCTGGATGTTGTGTGTCATGATGTTGGTCCCTCCTCTAAGGTGAAAACAAGCGCTCGAATCGCAATCGTTCCGATGACGACGTTCACCACGTAGAGGAATGAGAGGAATGTGTGTGTGAAAGTCATGGTGTCAAAGGGTTCTCTCGCAAAAATATATTAGCATTTTGATTTAGTTAATCTATACCCCTCACACGCTTGTGCGAACCTGCTCAATCCCAATTATTTCCGAAAAAAACGTTCGCCGAAGCGAACGTTTATGCTTGTTCCTTTAAAAAGTCGAGCAGCTTGGCTTCATCCCATACTTCGATTCCGAGAGATTCGGCTTTCGCCAGCTTCGAACCTGCCTTTTCACCGGCGACGAGCAAGTCTGTGTTTTTACTCACGCTCCCTGTCACACTCGCGCCGAGGAGTTCAAGCTGCTTCCCAGCCTCGCCACGTGTCATCTCATGCAATTTCCCCGTCAATACGACTGTCTTCCCAGAGAGCGGTGCCCCTTCAGTCGTTGGACGCTTCATTCCTTTGAATGATAAGTTCACACCTGATTCCGCCAATTCTTTGACGAGTTCACGTGCTTCTGGTTTTTCGAAATAGAGGACAATCGATTCGGCCATCTTCGTCCCGATGCCATCGATGGATGTCAACTCTTCAACTGTCGCAGCGATGATCGCATCCATCGTCTCGAACCGTTCTGCAATTAAAGAAGCGGCCTTTTGTCCGACGAGTCGAATCCCGAGGGCGAAGAGCACCCGTTCCAATGAATTTTGCTTCGATTGTTCGATTGCTGAGAGCAAGTTCGTCACTGACGTCTCGCCCATGCGCTCGAGTCCAAGTAAATCATCTCGGTCCAAGCGATACAGGTCGGCCACATTATGGACGAGCCCTGCTTCGTGAAGCTGCGTGATCACTTTCTCGCCGAGCCCGTCGATGTTCATCGCTTGTCTCGACACGAAATGGATGAGTCCTTCAAGCAGTTGAGCCGGACATTCCGGATTGACGCAACGATGATCCGCCTCTCCTTCGAGTCGAATCAACTCCGACCCACACGCCGGACAATGCGTTGGGAATTCAATCACCCGCTCTTCCCCACTCCGTTCACTCGCCAATGCCGATACGACGGCCGGAATGACGTCTCCTGCTTTTTTGATGACGACTCGGTCACCGATATGAAGGTCTTTTTCTTTTATAAAATCTTCATTGTGAAGCGTCGCATACGTCACGGTCGAACCTGCCACAGAAACCGGAGCAAATCGCGCCCGTGGTGTGACCTTCCCTGTACGTCCGACACTGAAATCGACGTCCTCAATCGTCGTCACAACTTCTTCTGCCGGGAACTTGTACGCGACGGCCCAGCGGGGACTTTTAGCGGTGAAACCAAGTTGTTCCTGTTCTTCATACCCGGCCACTTTGATGACGATCCCATCAATTTCATATGGGAGGTCACTCCGTTTCGTCACGTATGTCTCAATGTAATCCCACAGTTCATCCGCTGTCTGGCATGTTGTATAATCTCCGCTCACAGCGACACCGAGTCGTTTCAAATAATCGAGTGACTCGTCATGTGACGCGACAAGATCGTCTTGCGACACCAAACCGTATGCGAAGAACGCCAAGTTTCTCGACGCCGCAATTTTTGAGTCAAGTTGTCGAAGTGAACCGGCAGCTGCGTTTCTCGGATTTGCGAAAAGTGGCTCACCGACACGTTCTCGTTCATCATTCAATTGTTCGAACGAACGTTTCGGCATGTATGCCTCACCACGCACTTCAAACGTCACGTCCTCATTTAATCGAAGGGGAATGGAACGAATCGTCTTCAAGTTTTGCGTGATGTCCTCACCCGTCGTCCCGTCCCCGCGCGTCGCACCACGAAGGAGACGACCATTCTCATATTTTAACGAAACGGCGAGTCCATCAAATTTGAGTTCCGCCACGAATGTCGGTGTGTAACCGAGATCTTTCTCGATTCGCTCCACCCATTCCACAAGTTCCTCTTTCGAGAAGACGTTTCCAAGCGAGAGCATCGGTGTGTCATGTGTCACTTTGACGAATGCGTCGAGCGGCGCTCCTCCGACGCGTTGCGTCGGGGAGTCCGGTGTTCGAAGTTCTGGATAATCGGTCTCGATTTGAATCAATTCGTTCATCAATCGATCATACTCCGAATCCGGCACGCTCGGACGATCGAGCACGTAATACTCGTATCCGTATTGATTTAACGTTTGACGTAGCTCTTCTACGCGTTCTGCCATCTCCATATCCTCACCTCACGCTTTTTCGATAGGGGCAAACTTAGCCAACAGGCGCTTGATCCCGACTTCTGGGAATGCGATGTCGACTTCGAGTTGGTCGCCTTCACCACGTGTCTGCACGACCGTCCCTTGTCCCCATTTCTTATGATTTGCTTTGTCGCCGACGTTCCACCCGACTGTTTCGGCACCGGACGATTGGGCGAGTTTCGGCTTCGGTTTCGAACTAAAGCCATTCACCGGTAACTTCCCTGGTGACTCGACCGGGTTCCATGGCATTGGTTTTCTCGCCTTACCGGACCGCTCCAACAACGTTTCCGGCAACTCATGCAAGAATCTCGACTCCGGGTTGTTTTGGAAGCGACCATATAGCATCCGTGACTGGGCACGCGTCAAATAGAGACGCTTCTCGGCACGGGTGATTCCGACATACGCGAGACGACGTTCTTCTTCCATCTCTTCCTCGTCGTTCAAGGCACGGCTGTGCGGGAAAAGTCCTTCTTCCATTCCAATCAAGAAGACGACCGGGAATTCAAGTCCCTTCGCCGAGTGCAACGTCATCAACGTGACTTGATGCGACTCATCGACTTCATCGAGTGAATCGAGGTCTGAGACGAGCGTCAAATCGGTAAGGAAGGCGACGAGCGTCTGTTCATCGCTCTCTTTCTCAAAGTTTTGGGCGACTGACAGAAACTCTTGCAAGTTCTCGAGTCGGCTTTCCGCTTCAAGAGTCTTCTCGATTTTGAGCATCTCTTCATATCCTGTCTTTTTCAATACCTCTTCGACGAGTTCTGAAATGGAGAGGTAGTCCGCCATCTGCCGTAAATCCAGCATCATTTGGCGGAATTCCGCGAGTTTCGTCGCAGTGCGTGGGGCGATGCCTGACAATTCGATGTCACGAATCGCATCCATAAGTGAGACGCCTTGCATATCTGCAAAGTCACCTAGTTTATCAATCGTCGCGGCACCGATTCCGCGTTTCGGCTCATTGACGACGCGAACGAACGAGATGTCCTCATCCGGGTTGGCAATCAATCGCAAGTATGCGAGGACGTCCTTGATCTCTTTTCGCTCATAGAACTTCGTCCCGCCGACCATTTTGTATGGGATGTTCGACTTGAGGAGCATCTCCTCGAGTCCACGTGATTGAGCGTTCGTCCGATAAAGGACCGCCATCTGTCCGTAGTCCATCCCTTCCATCTTCAGCTCTTTCATCTGATTCATGATGAAGAACGCTTCGTCGCGATCGTCCGATGCGACATGGAGCAACAGTTTCTCTCCTTCGTCATTTTCAGTCCACAAGTTCTTATCTTTACGGGAAGCGTTGTTTTGGATGACACCGTTCGCCGCCTCCAAAATCCGTTTCGTCGAACGATAGTTTTGTTCGAGCAAGATGACATGTGCGCTCGGATAATCTTTCTCGAACGTCAAGATGTTGGCGATGTCGGCACCGCGCCAACGATAAATGGACTGATCCGAGTCCCCCACGACACACAAATTCTCGTGTGCCTGCGCGAGAAGTTTGACGAGTGTATATTGGGCACGGTTCGTATCCTGATACTCATCGACATGGATGTACTTAAATTTTTTCTGATAGAACGCCAACACATCCGGCGCTTCTTGGAATAAGTGAATCGTCTTCATAATCAAATCGTCAAAGTCGAGAACATTATTTTGTTTCAACTTTTTCTCATACGCTGTGTAGACGTCCGAGATGATTCGCTCGTACGGATTGTTCCCAACGAGGGCAGCCGCATCTTTCGCCGTACGCAGCTCATTTTTATGATTTGAAATCATCCCGAGAAGGGTACGCGGTTCGTACTTCTTCGGGTCGAGGTTCAATTCTTTCAACACCTGTTTGATCGCTGTCAATTGATCTGAGGCATCTAAAATAGAAAAGCTCCGGTCATACCGGATGCGATCGATATCACGTCGTAAAATCCGGACGCACATGGAGTGGAATGTAGAAATCCAAATGTCCTCGGCGACACCACCCACAAGACGCGCAATCCGATCTTTCATTTCTCGTGCTGCCTTATTCGTGAACGTGATCGCTAAAATGTTCCACGGTGCCACTTGCTTCGCCGCCATCAAATAGGCGACACGATGGGTCAAGACACGAGTCTTCCCAGACCCTGCACCCGCCATAATCAACAGCGGGCCATCCGTATGCTTCACCGCTTCTGCTTGTTCCGGGTTCATCCCTTTGACTAATTCTTCGCTAAGATTATACATAATTGTTTCCTTCCTTGTTCCAAACGTTTGTTCTTATTTTATCGGAGTGCTCGTACAGTCGCAAGTGCTCCAGCTAAGTCTTCATAAATGATATTGCCGACAACAATCGTGTCGACATGTGCACCCATTAATCGTGCCGTCTCTTCTCCCTCGATGCCACCACCGTAAAAGAGATGTGCATCAGGTAACGCCAAACGAATCTCTTTGACGACATCAGGATTCCCGAGTCGTCCACTATATTCGATATAGAGCGAGGGAAGACGGAACAAGTGATGTCCAACTTCCGCGTATGCCACGGACTCTTCGATCGTCAAATCGCATCGTGCTTCCGTCACGTCAGCGACTTTCGCGTCCGGGTTCAAGACGAGATACCCTTGAGCCGTTACAAGACGGTCATCAAAGAAATGGCCGTATCGTTCAAACGCACGAGCATGATGTCCAATGATCCATTCCGGAGTTCCCGCATTCAGCACGGTGGGCACGAAGTAATGATTGAATCCGTGGATGACTTGACTAGGATGACTAATCTCAAGTGCGATTGGAATCCCGGCATCTCGGACTCTCGCATATAGCGCAAATGTATTCTCTGCATCAACCCCATCCGTTCCTCCAATCAAAAAGGCGTCGGTCCCAGAATGGATGAGGGCCTCGAGCGCCTCATCTGTGAGTTCCTTATTCGGATCTAGTTTAAACACATGTCGCCACGTCTGAAATTCCAACTCATTCCCTCCTATCGAATCCTTCTCTAGTGTATCGATTTTTTTCCTCCCGTGCATCTCCCCAACAAAAAAAGACTTGCCGAAGCAAGTCACGAACGTACCGTACGATTCCGTTCCCGATCCGTCAACCATTTCGCAACAAGCAAGGCGAATAGACCGTAAACGGGGACGAACCAGAGCGGATTCGCTAAAAAGAATCCGAGCACCGGTATGTCAAGGAGCGGCGAGTCCGGTGAACAGAGCGCCGTTCCATTGACGATGGCGATAAACGGAAGAACCGGAACAATAAAGACGTATCCGAAGTTGATCCAAAATGCTTTCATATGACAATCTCCTTATCCTAAGATGATTGATTCTTTCGGATAGTTATACATCCGCTTCGGTTGTCTCCGTTGCAGGATGAGAATGAAGGCGATGACGCCGATCCGACCGATGAACATGAGAATCGTCAACACCCATTTTCCAACGTTACTAAATTCGGAGGACAATCCGACGGATAGGCCCGTCGTCCCGAACGCAGAACACGCCTCGAATAAGATTCGTGTCAACGAAGCATCCTCAAAATAAGCCATGACCATGACACCTGATAGTAACACGGCAAGCGAGACCGTAATGATAACGAACGCTTTCCAAATATCTTCAAGGACGATTTCACGACCGAAAATTTTGATGGACGAGTCCCCGCGAATGAAGGCGATGACAGCGAGAACGGCTACAGCAAACGTTGTCGTCCGAATCCCCCCACCGACAGACGATGGAGACGCCCCGATGAACATAAGGATGGACAGAAGCAACATGCTCGCTTCAGAGAACAAATTGACATCTACCGTCGATAGACCACCATTTCGTGTCGTCACGGATTGGAACAACGAATCCGAAAGTGCCAACCAGAGCGGCAAGTCTTTAAAGGCATTGTTGTATTCAAAGATGAACAAGCCGACCGTACCGACGGCAATCAAAATAAAGAAGGTCGAAACCGTCAATTTCGTGAACAAAGAGAATCGACTTGGGAACGTATGACGTTTTCGAGTGATTCGGCTCACCAAGTACGTTCGAATTTCTACAAGCACTGGGAATCCGATGGCACCACCGGTCATGAGCGCGATTTGTGTAAAGATGACGAACGGGTCCTCACGGAATGGTGCGAGCGAACTTCCCGTAATGTCAAACCCGGCATTCGTCGTCGCACTGACCGACCCGAACAATCCTTGCAAGAAGGCTTCTCCGGCGGTATCAAAATAACTTAAGTAATGGACCCCGAGCAAGACGGCACCGACCGCTTCAATGGCGATTACGGTGATGACGATTTCCGTGATGTATTTGACGATACCAGACATCGACGTCTGGTTTTGGTCGCGTAAAATCAGTTGTCTTTCCCTAAACCCAATTCGTTTCCCAAGTAAGATCCACATGATGACGTGCAAACTGATCAATCCGACACCGCTCACTTGGACGATGAACAGGATGATAAATAAGCCGAACGTGGAGAAAGTATCGGTGACTACAATCGGTGTCAGACCGGTGACACTGACACAGCTCACCGCAAAGAAGACAAGATCGGTAAATGTGATCGTCACTCCGGGCTTGTGGGCGATTGGTAAGGCGAGAAGCAAAACTGATAAAATCGCTGCCGCACTATAAATTAATACGAGTGTTTGAACCGGTGTTAAATTTCGAAAGAACAATTGTAAGTTCTGTTTCATGAATTTCTGTTGCATCTCGCCCCTCCCCTCCATCAAAAACAAGATGACTCTTACGAGTCACCTTTTGTTTGTTGTAGACGTTCAAGAGCGAGATCGTATCCGCCTGTCCCATAGTTCAAGCATCGCTTCACACGTGAAATCGTGGCCGTTGAGGCGCCTGTCGCATCCTCAATTTTATGATACGTGTTTCCTTCACGAATTTGCCGCGCCACTTCAAGTCGTTGCGCAAGTGCTTGAATTTCATTAACAGTCGCTAAATCTTCGAATAATTGATAACAGTCTTCGAGTGTCTCGAGCTTCAAAATCGCTTCAAACAATTGATCAAGCTCTCGACCTCGTAATTTATCGAGTTGCATCCGCAAGCATCCTCTCTACTCATACTTCTTTATCATTCTAAAGCAGGGGCGCCTTGGACTCAACTATTCATCGCAAAATCGCAGGAAATAGTACTTGTTTCTTCATGACTTCGTAAATGCCGAGAGGTGTCGCCCGAACATACGGCAAATGGGTAGACGCTAAAAATAGTAATGTATAGATCGGGTCTTCGAACTGATAGCCCCTCGCCATGAGCTCGTCTCGCAGCTGTTTCTCTTGACCGATGAGCACTTCAAGTGGCTCCGTCGACGTCATCCCACAGAGTGGCAACGGAATCTCCGCAACAATTTCGCCCTTGTCTACGAGGACAATCCCGCCTCCAAGTTCGTTCATTCGTTTGAACGCCAGTAACATATCTTGTTTACATTTTCCTAGAATCAAGTAGTCCCCACTGATCGAGTACGAACTGACAAGTCCACCAAAATCTCGAGCGAATCCTTTCAGGACTGTGTTCAATCGCCATTTCCCTTCTTTATCAAGCAACATGAGAAACGATTCGTCTCCATCACGCGGTAATTCATCTTGACCCGTGTCATGCGTAATTTTAAACAGCTTCATGATGACCGAGTTGATCATGTCGAGTCCGACCGGCATGCTGAAGGACAAGTCTTGTGGCGTAAGCTCGATTGAAACGTCTGTCGACGGCATCATGTCGAGGACTGCTTCCACTAATTCGTTCGGGAAAAGCGATACCCCATCACGATAAATCCATTGCCCTTTCGCGATAACGGCCGTCGGACGCGGTTCCTCGATGGCATCTAGAATGTTCAAATGCGCGATGCGGCCTGGCGCAATTGCACCTAAAATATGATCGAGGTCAAAATGACGAGCCACGTTATGAGAGACAATCCGGTAGGCTTCGATGGCCGGTAATCCCGCTTCGATCAAAATGCGGACGAGAGCATCCTGCATGCCGTCCTCATAAAAGCCCGGTGTCGAACCGTCCGTCGTCACCATGAGATGGTCGAACGCCGTCAATCCATTCGCCAATAGGTCACGAATCATCTCCGGCAGGTCCGGACGAATCGAGGAATGTCGAAGCGTCGTCGTATAACCTAGTTCCAATCGATTGAACGCCTCTTCCGCCGTCATCGCCTCATGGTCGCTGTGTACTCCCATCAACGCCATTTTAGTCAATGTCTTCGGCGACGCCCCCGGAAAATGTCCCTCGACCGGCAAACCGCACGTCTCGGCGTCAAGCATCCACTGAAGCATCTCATCATCGCCCTTCAAGGCGCGTGGCCATGCCGTCAATTCACCTGCCATGACGACGTCCGGATGGTTAAACCACTCATGAACGCGTTCCGAGTCGACAGCCACGCTCTCTCGGTCCAGCTCCGTTTGCGTATCCAATCGTGCCCACCAATACGTACTCGTCGGTAATTGCTGAATCGCATCGAGCTGCGCAAACGCTTGCTCTTTCTCTTGTAAAAAAAGCAGCATGTTGTCATTGACGAGCGTCGTCGTTCCACGCTCTCCTGCATATTTTGACAACGTCGCCGGATTGTATAATTGAAACGGATGAGCGTGAGGCTCGATATACCCAGGTACAATATACTTTCCTGTCACATCGACCGTTTCGACCGCTGATTCTGGTAAGTCTGGACCGACATACACGATCCGATCTCCCTCAATCCAAATATTTGCGGTTCTCCATTGTTTTACATAAACGTTCAAATACGTTGCGTTTTGTAAGACGAGCGAAGGTGGTCGCAATCGATCCACGACTTCAAGTTGTGAACGAATCATCACTTTAGACCACGGTGCCCGCGCCGTTCTTTTTGTTGGCATCGAACCCAATCCTCCCTTTTCCCTTGCAAAGCTATTAAAAAATAGTTTTGAAAGCGTTTTCTTTCCCTGTTTCAAGTTTACCTTTTCTCTGAATGGGTCGCAAGTTATGTTCCCTATTGTAACAAATTTCACATATATTTTTCACAAAAAAAGACGACTCTCCCTGTGAAGAGTCGCCTACATCAAATTTGAGTCATGACCGTTTTTCGTAAGTACAGGTGCAATTGATCGACCGGAATCGGTTTACTGTAATGATAACCTTGAATGAGCGAACCACTATATTCTAATACGAACGCAAGCTGTTCCGGTCGCTCGACCCCTTCCGTGACGATCTCGAGTCCAAGCGTTTGGAAAGTTTGATACAGCCCTTCTAACAGCGCGCGGTCAAACTTATTCTCCGGAATCCCTTTCACGAAGTTCTGATCGATTTTAACGATGTCGAGACGCAGGGATTGCAGGTATGAAAGTGACGATGTCCCAACACCGAAGTCATCGAGTGATATTTTGACCCCGATGGCCTTTAACGCTTGAATGAACTGTTGAAGTTCATACACATTCCCACCGACTTCACTCTCTGTGATTTCCACATGCAACCGGTGTGGGGGAAATCCTGTCTTAGCGAGCGTCTCCTCCAACGCTTCTAAAAACGAGCCGTCTAAAATCTGACGTTTCGAGACGTTAATGGATAAAAATAAATCAAACCGCTCTGCGTACTCTTGAATCTCGGTGATGGCGCGCACAAGCACCCAGCGTCCCACATCTGAGATGAGCCCGAGTTGCTCCGCAACCGGAATGAACACGCCGGGAGAAACGAACCCTTTCTGTGGATGGTGCCAGCGAATCAACGCCTCGACTCCTCTTACTTGAAACGGCTGCGGAGAGACGATTGGTTGGTAATAGAGTTCGAACTCATCATGACGCAACGCATGACGTAAATCACGTTCCATCTCGAGCGCTTGCAAGTAGTGACTCCCATCTTCAATCTCATGATAGGAAAGAATCTGATTTTTCCCGGATGCTTTGGCTTCGTGTAAGACGACATCGAGTCGCGCCATCATCACCTCATAGGAATGATGCGTGGGTCCAGTCAATTCGTCGATGCCGATACTCAAGGTCAAATGGTTCATCCCTTGTTTCAAACCCCATTCGCGCAAATCTTTCACTAATTGATTCGCGATAATCATGAGCTCCTCGGTCGTCCATTCCGGATGAATCAAGATGAACTCGTCCGCTCCGATTCTTGCAACGAAGCCATCCTCTCTATAAAACATCAAACGAGAGGCAAAGAACGTCAGCATCGCATCTCCCGTACGCTGACCAAATTGATCGTTGATCCGTCGGAAGTTGTCGAGATCGATTCCCATCACTCCAATCGACCGGGTCGTTTCCGGTAAGCTCACGAACATCTCTTCGACCGCCAATCGGTTCGGAAGACGGGTCAAAGAATCTCGGAAGGCACGCGTCAACGATTCTTTTTGTGTCTGTTCGAGTGCATCGAGCACCTCGTTCATGCTGATCGCCATCTCTTCAATCTCGTCTTGTTGATTTGGATGCAACTGAATCCGTAACCGACTATTCCGTTCTTTCGTGATCCATTTGAGTTCGTTGACGATGCCCATCAATCGTTTCGTGACAATTTGATTCACCGACCAAAACAGTGTCAACAATAGACCAAGACCGAGCACAAGCAGCCCTAGCATCCCCGTTTCTAACATGGTCTGTGTATTGGTATAGTACGTTCGCTTCACCGAGAAGTTGAGTTCCCAGTTCGCATCTTGATAGACGGATTGAAGCGGTAACGAGACACGTGCAAATTGATTGTCTTCATCGACCGTCAACTGCCGGTGTGAAAGAGGACTGATCGATAATTTCGTTTTTGCTTGGGCACTCATCGCGGCCATGAAGTCTGGACCGATTTTTTGAATGATCACGAGCGTCCCACCCGGCTTTCCTGTCCCATCACTTCTCACAATCGGATGACTCATGAAGACGACCGGACCGAAATCGGTGCCATACACCGCACTTTGTTTGATTCCTGACGAGTTGACGTAACGGATCAAGTCGTTCGTGAATGTCTCTTTGTCCTCTTCACGATCTAATTCATAAAATTGAGTAAACTCCGAGTAGACGACCTCTCGATCACGGTCGAGGAAAATCATTGCGCCGACCCCCAAGTTTTCGAGTGTCTCTTCCCCCATGTTATTTTCAATGAATGCTTCATTCTGATTTTGAACAAAATCATAGGCGTTCGTCCAGACTGACCAATCTACAAGAATTCGTTCGAGCATGAGTCGGTGATTGGCGAACACTTCTGACACACTTTCGATTTGATCACGGGTCATCGCCCTGTCCTGCTCAATACTTTTCTCTACAAAATACGGTTTGATGACGAATAAAATAACACCGATGAAGAATACAATGTTCACGGCTATCGCAATAAATAATTTTGTTTGAACACGCAGACCGACCACCCTCCTTCTTCCAGCTACTTTATTATTATTGTAGAACAGGATATCGGCATTTCCTTTTTTTCGCATGAAAAAAAGGATGGGTTGACCCATCCTTCAAATAATCTGCGTGAACGCCCGTGACCCGATATCCGTTCGGTGGAACGTCTCAGGTAAATCGAGTTGTGAAATCGCCGCATACACAGCCGTTTTCGCCTCAAGCAGTGTCGGCTTCGTCGCCGTCACAACAAGTAGACGACCTCCGCTCCCTACGACTTGATCGCCCTTCTTTGTCGTGCCGGCATGGAAGACCAGCACATCTTTCGGAAGCGACTCAAATCCTGATAACACCTGGCCCGTGATCGGTCGGTCCGGATACCCTTCGGCCGCAATGACGACCCCCATCGTATATCCATCGACCCATTCAATCAGATACGGTTCTTGACGAACGACCGCTTCAATCATGTCAAGGAGCGGCGTTTTCAAGTTCGGTAGAATGACCTCCGTTTCCGGGTCACCGAAGCGTGCATTGAATTCGATGACTTTTGGTCCATTCGCCGTCAAGATGAGACCGGCGTACAAGAATCCTTCAAATGGAGTACCTCGTTTGACCATCGTCTGCGCGAGTGGTTCTAATACGGTCTTCACCGATTCCTCATACACGTCCTTTGAAAGATGTGGCATCGGGCTATAAGCGCCCATACCACCCGTGTTCGGTCCCCTGTCGCCGTCATAGGCACGTTTATGATCTTGCGAGGTGATCATCGGAATGACACGCTCCCCCGAGACGAACGCCATGAGCGAAAACTCTTCCCCATCGAGGAACTCTTCGATGACGACTTGTGACTGTTGCCCAAATTTATCCGTCGTGAAAATATCACGTACGGCAGCTTCCGCCTCTTCGACCGTAAATGCAACCGTGACGCCTTTACCGGCAGCCAATCCGTCCGCCTTGACGACGAGTGGTGCCCCTAGCTTCTCGATATAGGCAAGCGCCGATTCCGCTTCTGTGAACGCCTCGTATGCCGCTGTCGGAATCCCGGCTTCCATCATGACTTCCTTTGCGAACGCCTTGCTTCCTTCGAGTAAGGCAGCCGCTTTCGTCGGTCCAAAGATGTTCAGTCCTTTGGCACGGAACGTATCCACGACTCCTGCCATGAGTGACGACTCCGGTCCGACAATCGTCCATTCGATCTCGTTCTCTTCTGCGAAATGGGCGAGCGCCTCCACGTCTGTTTCATGGATCGACACACACGTCATCCCTTCCATGAAGTCGTTGCCCGGTGCAACGAAGACGTGATGCCCGTCTTGTTTCAACTTCCACGCGAGCGCATGCTCGCGTCCTCCTCGACCGATGACCAATACGTTCATGACGCAAACCCCTCTCAGTGTTTGAAATGTCTGACTGATGTGAATACCATCGTGATACCATGGCGATTTGCCGCTTCAATCGATTCGGCATCGCGAATCGACCCACCCGGTTGGATGATGGCCGTGATTCCCGCTGCCGCTGCCGCTTCGACCGTATCTGCCATCGGGAAGAAGGCATCACTTCCGAGAGCCGCGCCTGTCGCGCGTTCTCCAGCTTGTTCGAAAGCGATTTTTGCTGCACCGACGCGGTTCATCTGTCCGGCACCGATTCCAATCGTCGTTTCGTCTTTTGCGACGACGATAGCGTTCGATTTGACATGCTTGACGACACGCCATGCAAGTTTCAAGTCTTCCCATTCTGATGCTGTCGGACGACGATCCGTCACGATTTGGCATGAGGCATCATCGAGTGTCATGTCATCCCCGTCTTGTACGAGCAATCCTCCCGCGACAGCCGTGAGGCGCATGCCTGTCATCTGTCCCATATCTAACGTCAACAAACGAAGATTCTTTTTCTCTTTCAATCGGTCAAGTGCTGCCTCACTAAAGGATGGAGCAATGATGATCTCTAAAAAGATGTTGCGAAGGGCATCCGCCGTTTCGAGATCGACTTCACGGTTTAAGGCGACGATTCCACCAAAGATAGAGACCGGGTCGGCCGCATGGGCACGTTCGAACGCTTGAGAAATCGTCCGTCCGACTGCAACGCCGCATGGGTTCATATGCTTGACAACGACTGCCGCCGGCTCAGTCAATTCACTGAGTGCTTCAAGTGCTGCATTCGTATCTTGAATATTGTTATACGAGAGCTCTTTCCCGTGAAGCTGTGTCGCATTCGCAAGTGTCATCCCGTCATATAACGGTGTCTTATAAAACGCCGCTTGTTGGTGTGGGTTCTCTCCATAACGAAGGTCTTGAACCTTTTCATACGTGACAGTCACCTGCTCTGGGAACGTTTCGCCGATTTGACGACCTAAGTAGTCGGCAATTAACGCATCATAGGCAGCCGTATGTCGGAACGCTTTCGTCGCGAGACGTTGACGTGTTTCAAACGATGTACCGCCTCCACGTACTTCATCGGCGACGAGTGTGTAATCACTCGGGTCCACGACGACGGTGACACTCGCATGGTTTTTCGCAGCTGAACGCAACATGCTCGGTCCACCGATATCAATGTTTTCAATCGCTTCTTCGTATGTCGTATTTTCTTTTGCAATCGTCTCTTTGAACGGATACAGATTGACGACCACATAATCGATTGGTTCGATGTGATGATCTTTCATTTGTGCGACATGCGTATCAAGGTCGCGACGTCCGAGCAATCCCCCGTGAACGAGTGGGTGCAACGTTTTGACACGGCCGTCTAACATTTCGGGGAACGATGTCACTTCCGAAATATTTTTGACTGGTAATCCTGCCTGTTGAAGCGCCGCCTCGGTCCCACCTGTTGAGATGAGCTCGATGCCCGCCTCATGCAAGACGGTTGCGAGTTCGACAATCCCCGTTTTATCAGAAACACTTAATAATGCTCTCACTTGAAAACCTCCTGTTGATTCAACACTTGTTGTAATACGCGCGGATACAGTTGGTGCTCGATCGTCTGAATACGACGTGTCGCCTCGGTGCGATCACACCCTTCAATCTCGACGGACGCCTGTGCGATGATCGGACCCGTGTCCATCCCCGCATCCACATAATGAACGGTTACACCACTCGTCGGTACGTTGGCGTCAAGCGCCTGTCCGATCGCGTCTTTACCTGGAAAAGCGGGTAAAAGCGATGGATGAATGTTTAGAATACGGTTCGGATATGCGGATAGTAACACATTTCCGATCAAGCGCATATACCCCGCCAACACGATATAGTCTACACGAAGCGTACGGAGAAGGACGAGAATTTCTTCCTCGAACTCTTCTTTTGACGCGTACGCCTTCGGTGTAAACGAAAAACTCGGAATCCCGTGACGCTCCGCTCGATCGAGAACAGCAGCTTCTGGTTTGTCCGTCACGAGCAACACACATTCAGCAGACAAATGACCATCGGTGATTGCTTGCCAAATCGCTTCGGCGTTACTTCCCGATCCTGACGCAAAGATAGCAAATCGTTTCATTGGTCCACTCCTGAGATCCGGATGCCTGGACGACTCTCGACTTTCCCGATTCGGTGCGCGGTCTCCCCGACACGTTCAAGCGCCGCTTCGACGAGTTCCACGTCTTCAGGACGTACCGTGATCATATAACCAATCCCCATATTGAAGACGTTGAACATTTCTTGCTTCGAGATGTTCCCGACTTGTTCGAGCCAGTCGAATACAGGAAGACTCGGCCAACTCGAGGCATCGAACGTGATGCCGAGACCTTCTGGCAACATGCGAGGGACATTCTCATAGAAGCCACCACCTGTGATGTGTGCCATCCCTTGAACCTTCCCTGTCGAAATCGCCGCTTTCGCCGCTTCGGCATAAATCCGTGTCGGCAACAGCAAGGCGTTCCCGAGTGTCGTATCGAGCATCGCAATCTCATCCGTATAATGAAGACCTTGTGATTCAACAATATGACGTACAAGCGAGAACCCATTCGAGTGGACGCCTGAAGATGCAAGTCCGAGCACAACGTCTCCATCCTGAATCGTCGAACCGTCGAGCAAGTTTTCTTTCTCCACGACACCGACCGCAAATCCAGCAATATCATATTCGCCATCCGGATACATCCCCGGCATTTCAGCGGTTTCGCCACCGACGAGGGCGCAGCCGGCTTGGACACATCCTTCCGCAACACCGGCGACGATTCGCTCAAGTTTAGCCGGTTCTGCTTTTCCGGTCGCAATATAGTCGAGGAAATAGAGCGGTTCTGCCCCATGCACGAGACAATCGTTGACGCACATGGCGACGCAGTCGATTCCAATCGTGTCATGCTGGTCGAGCGCGAACGCCAATTTCAGTTTCGTCCCGACCCCGTCGGTCCCGCTCACGAGAATCGGGTGTTTCATGTTCATCGAACCGAGATCAATCATCGCTCCGAAACTACCGAGTCCTGTCATCACTTCCGGACGCATTGTCCGAGCAACATGACGTTTCATACGGGATACGGCCTCGTACCCTGCTTCTAAATTCACACCCGCTTGTTCATAACGAACGCTCATTGCATTTCCCCCTTAAGCCTTTGTCTCTGTCACGAGTTCTGCAAGTTCAGTCGGATAAAGTCCCGTGAAGCATGCAGCACACTGCCCGCGTAGTGCTCCTTCAAATGGACGATCGATGGCTTCGACCGTTCCATCCAATGTGAGGAACGCTAGTGAATCGGCACCAATCTCTTCTCTGATTTCTTCAACGGATTTGGTTGCCGCAATTAACTCTTCCTTGGTCGATGTATCGATTCCGTAGTAACACGGATGTTTGATCGGTGGTGACGTGATGCGCACATGCACTTCCGTCGCGCCTGCCTCCCGGAGTAACGAAACGATTCGACGACTCGTCGTTCCTCGGACGATGGAATCATCGACCATGATGACGCGTTTCCCGTTTACGACACCGCGTAACGCTGATAACTTCATCTTCACGCCGCGCTCCCGTAATTCCTGAGACGGTTGAATGAACGTACGTCCGACGTAACGATTTTTAATGAGTCCCATTTCGTATGGGATTCCGCTCGCCTCAGCGTAACCGATTGCCGCGGAAATACTTGAATCCGGCACACCTGTCACGACATCTGCTTCGACCGGTGCTTCTTCAAACATCTTTTTCCCCATGGCCTTACGTGCCGTATGCACGTTGATGCCATCGATGATAGAGTCCGGTCGTGAGAAGTAGATGTATTCCATTGAACACATGGCACGGACTGCCGCTTCACTGAATCGCTCCGACGTGATCCCTTCATTCGTGACCATGAGCAATTCTCCTGGTTCAACATCTCGTACGTACGTCGCCCCCACGACGTCAAACGCACACGTTTCCGAAGCGAACACGTAAGCCCCGTCTTCGGTTTGTCCAAGTGACAATGGACGTAACCCATGCACGTCGACACCGACGTACAGTGCATCTTCCGTCAAGAATAGGAAAGCGAATGCCCCTACGAGACGAGCCAAGCTGTCGGCGATTCGTTCTTTCAACGAATTGCCGCGACTTCGCTTGATGAGGTGAGCCACGACTTCCGTGTCGGACGTCGTCTGGAAGATCGCGCCTTCCGCTTCGAGCATATGTTTCAATTCGTTCGCATTCACGAGGTTTCCGTTATGCGCCATCGCCAAATCCCCAGTCAACGACTTGAAATGGAGCGGTTGAACGTTCTCTAACGTATTGCCGCCTGCCGTTGAGTAGCGGACATGCCCAATCGCATGATTCCCCGTGAGTGTGTCGAGTGACGTCTCATCGAACACCTCGGTAACGAGACCGAGTCCTCGTTTCGCATGGAGACGTTCTCCGTCTGCCGTGACGATCCCCGTTCCTTCTTGGCCACGGTGTTGCAAGCTGTGCAGTCCGTAATAGGCAAGGTGTGAGGCTTCGATGTGACCGAACACACCGAAGACGCCGCACTCCTCGTTCATGCCTCGGATGTCATATAACATGGAATAGCTCCTTCCCATACACGTTCCAACTCTTTCACGTCCATTTCAATCAAGCGGTCGCTTGCGCGAACGACAAGGGTCGGGGCTTCTGTCACTGTCCCGATTGCTGTCCCGTTCGTCATGCGCGCGAATGACTCGGCATGTGCCTTGTCTACTGTCACGAGGAAACGTGACTGGGATTCACTAAATAGTGCCGTCACAAGGTCTGTGTCGATCGTCACGTGCATGCCGAACCCTGTTCCAAAGACCAGTTCCGGTAACGCTGCCGCAAGACCACCTTCTGACACGTCGTGTGCCGCCGTGACCAGACCTTCACGGATGGCGTGAAGCAATACCTTCTGTGTCTGACGTTCTTCTTCAAGGTCGAGTGTCGGTGCATGACCGCTCACTTTTCCGTCTTGCAACATTTGAAGGGCACTTCCGCCAAATTCTGCTTTTGTCTCACCGAGTAAGAAGACGACGTCCCCCGCTTGTTTCGCAAACGATGTCGTAATATGTTCTGGTTTTTCGATGAGTCCGACCATTCCAACGACCGGTGTCGGGTAGATGGATTGTCCGTTCGATTCGTTATACAGCGATACGTTCCCACCGATGACCGGCGTATCAAGCGTACGACACGCTTCTGCCATTCCTTCGACGGCTTGATCGAGCTGCCAGAACCCTTCCGGTTTATCCGGGCTCCCGAAATTGAGGCAGTCCGTCAAAGCGAGTGGTTCTGCACCACTTGCGACGATGTTTCGCGCCGCCTCCGCGACAGCGATGGCTCCACCGACACGTGGATCGAGATAGACATATTTTGCGTTGCAGTCCGTCGTCATCGCGAGCGACTTCTCCGTCTCACGAATGCGAATGACTGCGGCATCACTACCCGGTGCGACGACTGTCGACGTTTGTACCATATGGTCATATTGCTCATACACCCAACGTTTCGAGGCGATGCTCGGCATCGCAAGGACGTCTTTCCATGTCGCCATCACATCTTCGACAACTGGTGTGACCGGCTCCATCGCTTGGAATGCTTCGTAATATGCCGGGACTTTAGACGGTTTATGATAGACAGGAGCGTCTTCGGCGAGTGCATCGACCGGTACTTCCGCCGCGACTTCACCTTGATGAACGAGACGAAGTACTTTTTCTTCAATGACTTCTCCGACTTTGACTGCATGAAGTCCCCACTTCGTGACGATTGCTTCGATTTCGTCTTCATGTCCAGCTTTGACGACGAGAAGCATCCGCTCTTGCGATTCCGATAGCATCATCTCGTAAGGTGTCATGCCTGTCTCACGTTGTGGGACGAGGTCTAGATTCATCTCGATTCCCATCCCTGCTTTCGATGCCATCTCTGCTGACGATGACGTCAATCCGGCTGCGCCCATGTCTTGAATCCCGACGAGCGCCGGGTGCTTGATGACTTCGAGACACGCTTCGATCAAGAGCTTCTCCATGAACGGGTCTCCGACTTGGACGGCTGGACGTTTCTCGTCCGCGTCTTCCCCGAGTTCTTCAGAAGCGAACGTGGCACCATGGATTCCGTCACGTCCTGTCGTTGCTCCGACGTACATGACCGAGTTCCCTACACCTTCCGCGATTCCTTTTTGAATGTCTTCATGACGGATGAAGCCGACGCACATTGCGTTGACGAGTGGGTTTCCTGAGTAAGCCGGGTCAAAGGCGACTTCCCCACCGACAGTCGGGATGCCGACACAGTTCCCGTATCCAGCGATGCCGGATACGACATGACCGAATAAATGTTTCACACGTGATTCGTTCAAATCTCCGAAACGGAGTGAGTTCAATAAAGCAATCGGACGGGCGCCCATCGAGAAGATGTCACGGATGATTCCGCCAACCCCAGTCGCCGCTCCTTGATAAGGCTCGATCGCGGATGGATGGTTATGACTCTCGATTTTAAAGGCGACGGCTTGGCCGTCTCCGATGTCGACGATTCCAGCCCCTTCTCCCGGTCCTTGTAAGACGTGCTTGCCGGTTGTCGGAAACTTCCGGAGCACCGGTTTCGAGTTTTTGTACGAACAGTGTTCAGACCACATGACCGAGAAGAGACCGATCTCTGTATAATTCGGTTCCCGGCCAAGCAGTGAGACGACGAGCGCGTATTCGTCGTCCGATAATCCCATCGTGGCATAGATCCGTTCATCACGGATTTGTGTAGCTGTCGGTTCAGTTGTAAGTAACATGTCGTGCCCCCCATTTTACGATTGACGTGAATAACCGTTTACCGTCTTCCCCACCGAGCAACGCTTCGACCGCACGCTCCGGGTGTGGCATCATGCCGAGTACGTTCCCTGCCTCGTTCGTGATGCCGGCGATGTTTTCGACCGATCCGTTCGGGTTCTCTTTATAGGTGAACGCAATCTGGCCATTTGCCTTCAATGCCGCAAGTGTCGCATCATCACAGTAGTAGTTGCCCTCACCGTGTGCGATTGGCACGCGAATCGTTTCCTGTGCCGCGTACTCACTTGTGAACATCGTCTCGTTGTTTTCGACGACGAGGTCGACGGTCTTACACATGAATTTCAAATCGCGGTTTCGCATCAATACGCCTGGAAGGAGTCCCGCTTCGACGAGCACTTGGAATCCGTTACATACCCCGAGTACCGGGCGTCCTTCTTCCGCGAAACGCTTCACTTCAGCCATGATTGGTGAAAACTGGGCGATTGACCCGCAGCGCAAGTAGTCTCCGTATGAGAAACCGCCTGGTAAGAGGACCCCATCGAATCCTTCAAGTGAAGTCTCTGTATGGAACACGTATTCCGCTTCTTCCCCAAGCACATCTTTTACCGCGTGGTACATGTCGAGGTCACAGTTTGATCCTGGAAAGACGATGACCGCAAACTTCATGCGAGTACCCCCATCTCGATTTCATAATTCTCAATGACCGTATTGACGAGTAACTTCTCACACATCTCTTTGACCATGTTTTCTGTCGTGTCGTCCGCTACTTGAAGCTCGATCACTTTCCCGATACGCACCGATTCAACTCCAGCGAATCCGAGATGTTCGAGCCCGCCTTTTACGGCAACTCCTTGTGGGTCGAGTACACTTTCACGTAATGTCACATACACGTTTACTTTTTTCATTGTCCGTTTCCCCCTATGCGTGTTAACAATTGTCCATACGTCTCAGTCAAAGAACCTAAATCGCGACGGAATACATCTTTATCAAGCTTTTGTTTCGTTTCTTTGTCCCAAAGGCGGCACGTATCCGGCGAGATTTCATCCGCCAAGATGATCGTCCCATCCACTTTTCCGAACTCTAGTTTGAAATCGATCACGTCGATGCCGTGTTGACCAAAGAAATCGAGCAAGACATCGTTTACCCAAAGCCCGAGTTGTCGCAATGTTTCGACTTCTTTGTGTGTAGCAACTTGCAATAATCGGATATGATCCTCCGTGAGGAGTGGGTCCCCAAGCGCATCGTCCTTATAATAAAACTCGACAATCGGTGCGAGGAGCGGTTTTCCTTCTTCCCAACCGAGACGTTTCGCCAGACTACCGGCCGCGACGTTGCGGACGACCACTTCTAACGGAATGATGTCGACACGGCGGACTAACTGTTCCCGGTCTGAGATTTGTTTGATAAAGTGCGTCGGAATCTTGTTGTCATGCATCAATTCGAACAACTGGGTCGTGATGGCATTGTTTAAAATCCCCTTCCCATCAATCGACTCTTTCTTTTCTCCATTGAATGCTGTCGCATCGTCTTTATAGTACACACGAAGCACACCCGCTTCTTCTGTCTCAAATAACGCCTTCGCCTTGCCCTCATAAATTGCTTTCATCTGAACCGTTCCCCCTTAAAAGTGAGAGGGGCTTGTCGCCCCTCAACGATTACAAACCACAGCGTTCAAAAATCGTATCGACACGGCGTACGTGATAACGCGGGTCGAACAACTCATCGAGCTCTTCACTCGTAAAGAGTGCGCCCATCTCTTTGTCCTCTTCAATCAATGTACGGAACATCGTCTCTTCTTCCCATGCCTGCATCGCTTTCGGTTGAACCGCGTCGTATGCTGCTTCACGTGACCAGCCCTTCTCGATGAGACCGAGTAAGATCCGTTGCGAGAAGATGATCCCGAACGTACGGTCCATATTGCGGCGCATGTTGTCCGGGAAGACCGTCAAGTTCTTCACGATGTTACCGAAACGGTTCAACATGTAGTTGAGGAGAATCGTCGCATCCGGAATGATGATTCGTTCTGCTGATGAGTGCGAGATGTCACGTTCATGCCAGAGTGGGACATTCTCGTATGCTGTCATCATATGACCGCGAATGACGCGTGCAAGACCCGTCATATTTTCAGAACCGATTGGATTACGTTTATGCGGCATCGCAGAAGACCCTTTTTGTCCTTTCGCAAAGAACTCTTCCACTTCGCGTGTCTCTGTTTTTTGAAGTCCACGAATCTCGGTTGCCATCTTTTCAATCGATGTGGCAATCAATGCGAGTGTTGACATGTACTCGGCATGACGGTCACGTTGGAGTGTCTGTGTCGAAATCGGTGCAGCTTGGATACCGAGCTTGTCACAGACGTATGACTCGATGAACGGGTCGATATTCGCAAACGTCCCAACCGCTCCGCTCATCTTCCCGAATTCAATCGTTTCGCGAGCTGCCATGAAGCGTTTTTTGTTTCGTTTCATCTCTTCATACCAGAGGGCGAGCTTCAGACCGAACGTGGTCGGTTCCGCGTGAACGCCATGGGTACGTCCCATCATGATGTCATACTTATGTGCCTTCGCTTTTTCTGCGAGAATACCGATGAAGCGATCTAAATCGGCTTCTAAAAGATCATTCGCCTGTTTGATTAAGTACGAGAGTGCCGTGTCGACGACATCCGTCGACGTCAATCCGTAATGTACCCACTTTTTCTCTTCTCCGAGTGTCTCGGAAACGGCACGAGTGAACGCAATCACATCATGACGTGTCTCTTGTTCAATCTCTAGAATGCGATCAACATCGAACGATGCCTTGTCCCAAAGAACTTGTACATCTTCTTTCGGGATGATACCGAGTTCACTCCAAGCCTCACAGGCATAAAGTTCAACTTTTAACCAAGCCTCGAATTTGTTTTGATCAGTCCAAATGTTTGCCATCTCTGGGCGGGTGTAGCGTGAAATCATAAAACGGTCTCCTTCCAAATTGCCAGTTGTTCGATGGTATGAAGCGCTTCTTCGACCGTGTCACCAAGGACGTTCAAATGTCCCATTTTGCGACCTGTCTTCGCTTCATCTTTTCCATACAGATGTAGTTTAACATTCGATGGCAATGCTTTGACATGAAGTCGTGGCATATGCTCGCCGAGAAGGTTGACCATGACGACAGGCGATGTCAATCTCGTCCGTCCAAGGCGCATCCCGGTCACGGCTCGAATGTGTTGTTCAAATTGTGAGGTTTCACAAGCGTCAATCGTGTAGTGCCCGGAGTTGTGCGGACGCGGCGCAAGCTCATTCACATATAGACGGCCATCCGCCATGACGAACAGCTCGACAGCGAGCGTTCCCATTAAGCCGATATGGTCTGCAAGCTGGAGAGCGAGGTGTCTTGCATCCTCTTGAATCTCATTTGATACGCGAGCCGGTACAATCGATAAATGTAGGATGTTGTTGTGATGAATGTTTTCACTGATTGGGAATGTCGACGTTTCGTCATACCCTCTCGTCACAATGACTGAAATTTCTTTTTCAAATGGCAACCAAGCTTCGGCGACATATTCCTGCTCGACAAAATGTTCAACGAATGTCTGAAGGTCATGTTCCGACCGAATGACCGTCTGCCCTTTCCCGTCATAACCGAAGCGACACGTTTTGATGACAAATGGTAAGCCGAGCTTCTCATATGCCTGCCGTACATCTCGAACCGTACGTACCGAAACATACTGTGCGACACGTAGTCCTGCTGATTCAATCATCTGTTTCTCTAAAATTCGATGTTGCGTCGCCTTCAATACGTCCATACCTTGTGGACATTTTTCTTCGATGGCTGCAATCATTTCCGTATCGATGTTCTCAAATTCATAAGTCACAACGTCTGAACGAGCAGCGAGTTCTTTTGCGGCATTCACATCATTAAATGAGGCAACAATTGAATCTGCCACTTGAGCAGTCGGTGCATCTGGGTTTGGATCGAGACAAAGTGTCGTGTATCCCATTGCACTCGCACTAAGAGACATCATCCGGCCAAGTTGTCCTCCACCTAAAATTCCGATTCTCATCAGACCAACTCCTCCGTTCCTCGAATCGCCATCTCTTGTTTCTTCTCACGAAATGCATCAAGTCGATTTGTAATGTCTGTGGAGTGGATGCTGAGGATTTGAGCAGCCAATAACCCTGCATTCGTTGCTCCCGCTTTTCCGATGGCAACAGTTGCTACTGGAACTCCTGCAGGCATCTGAACAATGGAGAGTAGCGAATCCATTCCATTGAGTGCTTTCGACTGTACCGGGACACCGATGACAGGAAGTGTTGTTTTCGCAGCGACCATTCCAGGAAGGTGGGCTGCCCCACCAGCACCCGCAACGATCACTTGGATGCCTCTGCTTCGTGCCTCTTCAGCATATTCGAACATAAGGTCTGGTGTACGGTGAGCTGATACGACTTGTTTTTCATATGGAATCTGTAATTCATCCAACACGTCACATGTATGTTTCATCGTCTCCCAATCAGATGAACTTCCCATGATTACTCCAACTGCTACGTTCATTCCCAATGTCCCCCTTACAAAAAGAAATCCCTAAACCGACAATCAGTTTAGGGTATAGGCATGACAAATACACGTCCGCTACACCCCATAGTCTGATCAGAATCGGTGATCAGGTAGAAACTTGCAAGCCATTTCCTTGCGATTATATGGAGCACTATTTATTTTTCTTATCTCACACACCTATCGTACCTTGTTCTTTGAAAACATGTCAATAAACTGCGAACATTTTAATTGTCTGAATATTTATTGTTCGCTTTTTAGACGTTATCAGCATAATCATCTTCGGTAATGTATGCTATTGAAAAGGGGGAGTTAGATGAGTTACATCGCAAGTTTACGGGAAGTGATTGGGAATCGTCCGATTATCAGTGTGGGAGCAACCATTTTGGTCATCAATCAAAAGCAAGAGGTACTGATGCAATTCCGATCGGATACACTTGACTGGGGGTTACCAGGAGGATCGATGGAGCTCGGGGAAACGTTGGAAGAAGTCGCTGCAAGAGAATTAAAAGAAGAAACTGGACTTCTCGCTGAGCAATTTGAATTAATCCAAGTCTTTTCCGGTTCAGATGGTTACTTCAAATATCCAAACGGAGACGAGACATACGGTGTCATTCATTTATACCAGGCGAAAGGAGTACATGGAGCGCTCGTCATGGAAGATGGTGAAAGTTTGGCTCTTGAATACTTTAGTAAAGAGAATCTTCCTAAAAAGATAGAAAAACGAGCTCAAACTTTATTGGATGCGCTTGGAGATCGATGCTTTGAACGCGAACATTCATTTTGAGACATAAAAAAGCCGTCACGCAGATTGTGTGACGGCTTGGCATTAGGATTCTTTAGAGACGCATTCAAATAAAATCGATTGATGGGAATGGACAGGTTCATCTTTGGCTCCCGTTTGCTCAAAGACGGGCTTTTCAATACGGCGTATAGGACGATAACCCATTTCATTGATTCGATCTAAACATTCACTGACCGTTTCATTTGGTTCGACATATACTTTGATCTTCTTAGCCATTGCTTCTTACGTCCTCTCTTCCACTAAGCTGAATCGATGATATGAAAAAACGGCGGCCCTTGAGCGAATGCTCCAGAACCACCGTTTGCCTGGCAACGTCCTATCCTCACAGGGGGAGATCCCCCAACTACTTTCGGCGCTGA